>DATJJI010000129.1:0-4211 GCA_035492275.1 Mucilaginibacter sp. | reverse complement strand
TTCCAGCTTAACCGGGTTTACCTGGTATCGGCCGCGTTATTGTCGTTCCTCATCCCACTCATACAGTCTAACTGGGTCAAAAACCTGTTTGTTACTCAGGAAATTCAACACACTATTTATAACAGCCCCGTTATAAACAGCCCCATCGTTGTGGGGAATCTGAATTTAATGCCTGCCCAAAGTACATTAACAGTTGGCGAAATAGTGAATGCCATTTATATAGCTGTTACTTTATTTTTAATAATAAGGCTGATGTGGCAATTGGTCATCCTGAAAAAGGCTATTGAAAAACCTTCACCATCAGCCGCTTATTCATTTTTCAGGAAGATAAGCCTGGGCGATAAGCTAGAGCATGCCGATGTAATAGCAAGGCATGAACGCGTGCATGCGGGCCAGTGGCATTCGGTCGATGTAATGATCATTGAAACAGTGATGATCATCAATTGGTTTAACCCCGTGGTTTACCTGTATCGCTTTGCTATAAAGTACATCCACGAATTTATTGCCGACAGGCAGGTAATAAAATCAGGAACAGACAAGGTTGATTATGCTTTATTGCTGCTTAGCCAAACCTTTGAAGTACCTACTCACACTTTAGTAAATACGTTTTATAACCATACTTTATTAAAGCAACGGATAGCGATGTTGCAAAAAAACAAGTCGCAACGCATAGCTTTAGCCAAGTATGGCTTATCGGCCCCTTTATTTATACTGATGCTGATATTATCATCGGCAACGGTAAATAATAGTAAAGTGATCAAAGCCATCAATCGGCAAACAGAAAACGTATTGTCAGCATCGGCAGATGATCTTGCTGCAAGCATAGTTGACCATGCCGAAATACCCAACGAGTCATTACCACCCGAAACTGATCCTTATGTTGACAGTTACAATAAGCTTACCCAATTAAAAATTGATACCGCCGCATTTGCCGACAGGCAGCCCGTTGCTTCTGTTGAGCACGCGCCACAGTTTCCGGGCTCGCTGGTTGATTTTTTACTGAACAACATCAGGTACCCGGCAGCCATGCGCCAGGCTAATATTGAAGGGAAAGTTGATGTGCAGTTTGTAGTTGAAACAAATGGCGCCATCACCAATATTAAGGCTATTAATGCGCCTGGCTATGGCTCGGGCGAAGAGGCCGAGCGGGTAATGGCATCATCACCAAAATGGACCCCGGCCTATCAAAACGGCAAACCCATAAAAGTGATGTATACCGTACCTATTAATTTCACTTTAAACAATTCGCGGGGTACAGCCGCAAATAACATGATTTTCAGCATCGTTGAAAAACAACCTGAATTCCCGGGCGGACTGGAAAAATTCGGTGAGTTTTTGCAGCGTAATATCAGGTATCCTGATAATATGCGCCAGGCAAATGTACAGGGAAAGGCAATCGTTCAGTTTGTTGTTGAGGCTGATGGCTCACTTTCAAACATACAGGTATTGCGCTCGCCGGGCTACGGCTCGGGCGAAGAAGCCGCAAGAGTGCTCGCTTTATCGCCAAAATGGACACCGGGGCACCAAAACGGTAAAGCGGTGAGGGTAATGTATACAGTACCTGTAAGCTTTACTTTGGGCAATGGTATGCCTGTACAAGGTGCGGTTGCCGATACAGGAGTGCGCAAAACTTCTACAGCAACCTATAAAACAGATATGATAAGCTTTTCAGATATAAAAAGCCTATCTGAGGTCAGAAATGCATTAAAATTAAATGATCTTGATAATCCGGTATTTATAATTGACGGGGTTAAGAAAGACAGAGCGGCATTTGATAATATTGACGTAAATAAAATTAAAACAGTTGTAGTGTTCACCAAAGGTTCAACTACAAACAGTGGGGTTGATACATCGAACGGCGTTGTTTTCATAACTACAAAAAGTGCCGAATTAAAGAAATTACAGGGATGGAGAGTTGGGCCTGATGGAAAGGTTACCCAAAATAATCAAATTGTAAAAGCGCAGATCATTAAAAATCTTCAGGATTCTAAAAGAGACAGCACTAAAGAATAATTTACCGTCGCACCTTCTACCTATACCTCATCATAATTAAGCGTAAAGACTTAGCCTAAAAGCTAAGTCTTTTTCAGCTTTATATCAAGCTGATTTTCATTTGATTATATAATATATTATTATATTTATATAAAAAACCTTAAATTATGAACTGGAAAATTATCCTTCAACTATCAGTTTTCGGGCTGATCATGGCATTCGCTACCATTTCACTTATTCCCGAAAAATTCGAATTCCCTTTTTGGCTGGTCATATTTGTTTTTTGCGGATACGTTATTGCAAAGGCCTGCACGGGAAAGTATTTTCTACACGGTTTCTTTATAGGCATATTTAATTGTGTTTGGATAACCATAGTACACTGGATATTTTATGATAAGTATGCGGCAAATCATCCTGACATGACAACCATGTACACCGGCACGCATCCACGATTGGTGATGTCGGCCATGGGCGCGGCAATTGGCGTGGTATCGGGGCTGGTACTTGGCCTTATCGCGTTCTACGCTTCAAAAATGGTAAAGAAGAATTTACAGGAAACGAAAGATATTTCCTGATTATTTTTATTTAAAACAAAAGATGTTAGGTATTAATTATTAATTTTGGCCATCATTAAGTACAAAATATAATATAATGAAACCTTTTATCTCAAGAACAGCATACGGATTTTTAAATTATGCAATTGCTTTAATATTAATTGCATCTCCATGGGCTTTTGGATTCTCGCACGTAACTATTGCCGCGGCTTTACTTATGCCAATAATAATGGGCTGGTTGCAATTGATCATGTCAATATTCAGTGCTAACCCGCTGGGTTTCCTTAACGTTTTCCCAATGCAAATGCAAAACTGTGTTGATGTTTTAATGGGTTCGTTTTTATTAGCTTTACCATGGACCTATGATTTCTCATCATATACCTGGCTGCCACATTTTTTATTAGGTTTGGCTTTATTGATCAAAGGTATTTTTGCTGAGCAATCACCATTTCTTACCCGCCCGCACCGCAGCTTACCTGAGGCCGGCATTACTTCAATTGATTCGCACGAAGGCCGTTTAAACGCCTAACTGCAATAGATATTCAAAAAAAAAGCGCTACGGTATACGTAGCGCTTTTTTTGTTTACCGGTAATATTAAAAAACCTCATTCAACCCCAGGAATATTCCTTTTGAGCCATAATTGCCCACGCCATAATCGATACACAGATTTGAGCGGCTGTATTTATTAAACAATATGCGCAGGCCCACACCTGCACCCGGTTCAATATATTCTGTCAGGTTTATGTTACGGCTGTTGCTGCCTGTTTCGGCATTTGCAAAAACCACCCCGCTAAACAGGCTGTTTGGCGTAATAGGAAAACGATATTCGGCTTCGCTGTAAGCAAACGAGGTACCTTTAAAACGGCCTATAGTATACCCACGGCCTAAACGATTAGCAGCGTCGCTGCCTGTACCGGGCAATTCCAGGTATGGCAATGTGCCGTTAAGTAAATAAACGCCCCAATACCAAAAAGCCAATATATGCTGCGGATTGGTTTTCGACAGGCTCCAGTACTTTCTTAACTCGGTTTTTACCTGCACGGTTTTATGCTCGCTGCCCATCCACGGTTCATTTAAACGCAGTACCACATCAGCATAAACACCCTGGTAGGGGCGGTTAATATGATCTCTGGAATTATATTCCACATTGAACAGCAGGCCATTGGCCGAGTAACCGCCTGTAGTAAAATGATTGATCATGCTATACCTGTAATTGTGGGTATTGATGTTGGCCCCCTGCTGCCTTTCATCATCAATATTGCTGTATTTATCAAAAATAACACCCGCGCCCGCATATACATGTTCAAATAACTTACGGTATATCCTTTCAGAAAATTTAAGATAAGCGAATTTAATAGGAAAAACATCCGGGTTATTATCCAGCGGAAAATCATTTAATGAAAAACTGCCGTCACCCTGTACCTTGTGGCCGGTGCCTACACCATAATCAAGCGCTACAGTTTTGCCTACCTGTAAGCCACCTTGAATATTATAGGTATCATCATTAGTAAAAATATTGTTCTTTGCCTCAAAAGTGATCAAGCCGAAAGTTGATACGTAGCCGTTGGCGTTAACCACCGAAAACGTAGTGGTTTTAGGGTCGCCAAACGTGTGGCCCCCGGTTGAGGTAAAGCCCACCGAAAAACCTACGCTCGGATTATATC
>DATJJI010000128.1:0-4024 GCA_035492275.1 Mucilaginibacter sp. | reverse complement strand
TTGCTTGATCCGACGACAGAAAAGCCGCTCGTCAACCCGCAAGGTGCAGATTATGATGTTGCAAGTTATCTGAAATACTTAAATAGCGGCCTTGCCGCCTTTCACTAACCTCCCTGTTCTTATCAGTTAAATAACCAAGTTAATTAAACTTTAAAGGCGCCGCTGATGGAGCAGCGGGCCTTTTTTACGATTGCAAAATTATGATCTACTTAGATAACGCAGCCACTACTGCACTTGATCCTGAAGTTTTGGACGCTATGCTGCCCTATATGCGCGAATACTATGGTAACCCATCTGCGGGTTATGCCTTCGGCCGCCAAAGCAAGTCGGCAATTGAAACAGCCCGCCGTAGTGTGGCGCAGCTTTTAGGCGTAAAGCCAACTACGATTTATTTTACCAGTGGCGGTACAGAAAGTAATAATACGGCTATTGCAGCAGCTATAGGTACATTAGGCTGCACACATATTATTACTTCGCCAATTGAACACCATGCGGTATTAAATACCGTCGAACATTATAGTAAAACCCGAAACATCAACTACTCGCTGGTCAAACTGATCGAAACCGGCGAGGTTGATTACGCAGATCTGGAGACACAATTGGCTGATTGGACGGCTGCCGGCCATAAATGCTTTGTATCGCTAATGCATGCCAATAATGAAACCGGAAGCTTGCTGAACATAAATCACGTTGCTGAAATTTGTCGCAAACATCAAGCTTTGTTTCATGCAGACTGTGTACAAACCATAGGGCATTATCCACTCAATTTCCAGGAGATGGGTGTTCATTTTGCATCGGCAGCAGGGCACAAGTTCCATGGGCCTAAAGGCACCGGATTGTTGTATATAGCAGCCGAAATCAAAGCCGACCCGCTGATATTTGGCGGTGGCCAGGAACGTCAGATGCGCGCAGGTACAGAAAACGTATATGGTATTGTAGGTTTTGCCAGGGCACTTGAATTGGCTTTAGCCGGTTTTGAAAAAGAAAGTATTTATATAGCCGAACTCAATGCTTACATGCGTGAGTCATTATTGGCAGCCATCCCCGGCATCAGCTTTAATAATCCCCGGCATTCATTATATACCGTGTTAAGCGTTTGCTTCCCGGGAACGGATAATGGCAACCTTGTAGCAGCTTTTGATCGTTTGGGGATTTGCGTATCCGGCGGTAGCGCTTGCAGTACTGACGATGAAGGCGGCTCATATGTAATGCAGGCTTTAGGTAAAACCGGTACTTGCACCACTATTCGCTTTTCGTTTAGTAGACATAACACGAAAGCCGAATTGGACGAGGCGGTGTTAGCGGCGCATTCTTTATTTGTAACGCAGCCACAATAATGGAAATCCTCGGATTTTTAGCTTGCGCGTTGATAGGCATATCGCTTGGCCTTATTGGTGCGGGTGGCAGCATTTTAACCATGCCGGTATTGGTTTACCTGTTTAAGGTGCCACCTGTACTAGCTACATCTTATTCTTTGTTTGTGGTAGGCATAACCAGCCTATTGGCAGCTGCCGAAAAATCACGACGAAGCGAAGTATTAATGGCGCCGGCACTAACATTCGGATTAATATCCATGATTGTCGTGATGGCTGTACGTCATTATTTGATCCCTGCGTTACCGAAGTCAAATTACAACGCCATATCCCTGATACTATTTGGCGGCTTGATGATCGCAGCGGCTTATTCCATGATCAGGCGCAGCGAGGTAACAGCAAAAACAAGCTCAGAAAGTTTTTTCGCTTTATTACCGTATGCTGTACTTATTGGGCTGGTAACAGGCCTATTGGGCGCGGGCGGAGGTTTTCTGCTTATTCCTGTATTAACACAGCTGCTGGGGTTGGATATGAAGAAAGCGGCAGGCACCTCGCTGGCTGTTATCGCCCTGAATGCTTTAGCAGGCTTTGCTTTAGATCTGGCGCATGTACCTATTCATTGGAGTTTGTTGCTATCAATAACCTTCATTGCTGTAACCGGCAGTTTAGTCGGCTCGGCGCTATGCCGTAAAATCCGATCGCAAAAGCTCCAGGTTGGTTTCGGCTGGTTTGTATTGGTGTTAGGGGTTGTTATTCTGAGCACCGAGGCTGTTAAAATTTTTAATTCGATCTGAAAATGAAAATCGAACAACTGTATACCAATTGCCTGGCACAAGGCGCCTACTTTATTGAAAGCGATGGCGAGGCTGCGGTAATTGATCCTTTACGTGAAATTGATACCTACCTTAAATTAGCTGAAGAAAACGGCGCCGGGATCAAATATATTTTTGAAACCCATTTTCACGCCGACTTCGTGAGTGGGCACATAGCACTGGCCGAGGCCACTGGCGCAACCATTGTTTATGGCCCTAATGCCCAAACAAAGTTTAAGGCTCACATTGCTCAGGACGAAGAAGTATTCGACATTGGGCGTTTACACATTAAGCTTTTGCACACGCCGGGACACACGCTGGAAAGCAGTTGCTATTTGCTGGAAGATGAGCAGCGAAAGCCGGCTGCTGTTTTTACAGGCGATACACTTTTTATAGGTGATGTTGGCCGCCCGGATCTGGCACAACAGCCAGTAGCAGGTTTGACGCAAGAACACCTGGCAGGCATGCTTTATGATTCGCTTCGAAAAAAGATTATTACGTTGCCCGACGAAATCAGGGTTTATCCGGCACATGGAGCGGGAAGTGCTTGTGGTAAAAATCTAAGTCGTGAAACATGGGATACACTGGGCAATCAAAAAAAATATAACTATGCGCTGAATGCCGCATTAAGCCGTGAAGATTTTATCACTGAGCTAACCGCCGATCTTAAACCTGCGCCGGCTTATTTCCCTATGAATGCGCGTCTGAACAGCGAAGGCTATACATCGCCGGGTTTGATAAAACCGCTAAACGCACCTGAATTTGCAAAACTTAACCAAAATAACGATGTGCTGATATTAGACACGCGACCGCCGGAATCTTTCGCGGCGGGGCACATTACCGGCGCAATCAACATCGGACTGAATGGAAGTTTTGCCCCTTGGGTAGGCGCGCTTTTACCTTATGATAAGCCTATACTATTGATCGCCGAACAAGGGCGTGAGCAGGAAACCATTACCCGGTTATCGCGGATTGGCTATGATAACGTGTTAGGATATCTCACAGAAAATATCGAAACCATAGAAGAAGTTAAGCAAATAACTGTATCTGAGTTTTTACAGCTCGATAAAAAAGGTTTAAAAGTTATTGATGTACGCAATGAATCAGAATATGAAGCCGGCGCTATCGCAGGTGCTATAAACTGCCCCCTGGGTGGTTTTGATAAATTTAAGGAGCTGCCAAACGATGCCTGGACCTATTATGTGTATTGTGCCGGCGGCTATCGTTCCATGATCTTTATTTCGTTGCTTAAGGCATATCACAAAATCAACCTGATCAATATTGAAGGCGGATACACCGCATTAAAACCCAATTTATGATAAACCATTTGCTGCCGCCCGATGCGGAGCGACTAAACAATTATATTGAAAGTATGCAGCGCCGTGCGGCCAGCTCTATTGGCTATCCCGGTTCTACAGATTATGACTACTCAGCCTTATTCCCTCTGCTGGGCATCAACCTTAATAACATTGGCGACCCGCTCATTGAATCGACTTATGAACTGAACTCACGCTCGTTTGAACTGGAAGTGGTCGAATTTTTTGCCGAGCTGTTTCAGGCCCCGGCTAATAACTGGTGGGGATACGTTACCAATGGCGGGTCTGAAGGTAATTTATATGGCTTGTATGCGGCGCGTGAGTTGTATCCTAACGGAATTGTTTATTACTCGGACGCAACGCATTACAGCATCCAAAAAAATGTACATATACTGGGGTTAAACAGTATCGTTATCCGCACCCAACCCAATGGCGAGATGGATTATGAGGACCTGTCTGATATGATCCAGCTGCACCGCGACCATCCGGTTATTATTATGGCCAATATTGGCACCACCATGACCGAGGCTCGTGATGACCTGGGCCAAATTAAAGCGGCGCTGAAGCACCTCGCCGTAAAACA
>DATJJI010000127.1:0-4578 GCA_035492275.1 Mucilaginibacter sp. | reverse complement strand
TTTAGGTATGGCTAAAGGGGCTTTCAATGCAGCTATCGCGTATTCAAAAGAGCGTCGCCAATTTGGGCAAGCTATAGCTAACTTTCAGGGCATATCATTTAAGCTGGCCGATATGGCTACCGAAATAGAAGCTGCCGAACTGTTAATTATGCAGGCTGCCGACTTAAAGAACAGGCACCAGCCGGTAACCAAACAATCGGCCATGGCAAAATATTTTGCATCAGAAGTTGCGGTAAGGTGCGCTACCGAGGCCGTACAAATATTTGGCGGTTACGGCTATACCAAGGATTTCCCCGTTGAAAAATACTACCGCGACGCTAAGCTTTGCACCATAGGCGAAGGAACATCCGAGATACAGAAGATCGTAATTAGTAGGGAAATATTGCGGTAAATAAAATATACTTAAGAGCAGGGGGGCATCCTGAGGTTCTCGAAGGGTGAGCGAAAAGGCCCACCCGCATACTTCGATCCCGAAGTTTCGGGAAGCATGACACCTTTTTTTGCTTAACTACATGAGCAGTTTATCGTCAATAGGTATGTCAAACCAAAAATTACTGCCACTGCCTACGGTGCTGTCAACACCTATTTTGCCGTTATGCCGGGTAATAATTTCTGAGCTGATGTAAAGCCCCAGGCCCAGGCCCGAAAACTGGTGACCAAAGGCATCAACACGATAATAACGATCAAACAAATGAGGGAGCTTTTCGGGGTTAATACCAATGCCAAAATCACGTACCTCAACTTTGGCCGTATTACCGGTATGGCTAATAGTTATCTCTATTTTTTTTGACTGCGGCGAATATTTTACCGCGTTACCTATCAGGTTTACCATCACCTGATCTATGCGCCGGTAATCGGCATAAACCATCAGCTCTTTATCACCGCCTATGGTAAACTCATGCTCATTGCCTGGTAAATGGTCGCAGCAATCGGTAATCAGCTCAACCAAATCAAAACGGGTAATGTTAAGGCCCAGTTGCCCTTGTTGTATTTTGGTAACGTTAAGCAGGTCATCCAATAAATGGATGAGCTTATTCAGGTTATTGCTTGCTTTGCCAACAAACGATGTGATTTTTTCTGAAGGCGATTCGGTTTTAACCAGTTTTTGCAATATTTGTATAGATGCGCTTAGCGAGGTTATCGGCGTTTTTAATTCGTGGCTGGCCACGCTTATAAATTCATCTTTACGCTGTTGCAGCTGATATTCTTCGGTAACATCCTGTAATATACCGCTAAACTGTGAGGCATTTCCTTCCTCATCAAACATGGCGCGGCCGGTAGCCTCTACTATGCGCCGTTGCTGGGTTTTAGCGTTGACGATGCTGTATATAATGTTATAATTACCGTCCGATCCGCGTTCCATCGCTTTCTGAATAGCTTCTATAACACGATCCCTGTCCTCATCGGCCATAGCTGCAATGGCGTTCTCCAGGTCTATCTCCTCATCTACGTTTATACCGAACCACTCCTTTAAGCGATCATTACCTATAAATTTATTGTTTGTAGGGTTCAGGTCCCAGGTGCCCAGGTCGGCAGCTTCAATAGCAAATTCAAGGTCTTTTTTTGCTTTCTCAATTTCGTTGTATGATCTGATCTGGCTGGTGGTTTCGGTGCATATTACTAATACGCCTGCAGGCAGGCCCGTTTCGTCAGTTACTTTGCTATAGCTAAAGGTCCAGTAAACATCCTCTAATTTATTATTACGGTAGATGGGGATCAGTTGGTCCTCGCTCCAGGTTGATTCGCCACCGCTCATCACACGGTCTATCAGGGGCTTTATAACGGGCCATATTTCCTGCCAACAGTCGGCGCCACGTTGCCCAAGCGCTTTGGGGTGTTTGCCGGGATTGCCCAGGCTGGGGCGATAGGCGTCGTTGTAAAATTGTATCAGTTCTGGTCCCCACCACAAAAACATGGGGAATTTTGAGTTTAGTACGATGCTTAAAGTTGTAAGTAAACTTTGCGACCATTGTTCAGGACTGCCTAAAACAGTAGTGCTCCAATCAAACTCACGGGTAAGCCGCCCCATTTCGCCGCCGCCTGCTAAATAATGCGCGTACGATGTTTGCGGGCTATTAGTTGTAACCATATATGGTGTAAGTGGTATTAATTTTAATGGGTGGTAAATATATAGATAGATGGAACAAAAATATAATTCAAAATGTTTGATAAGACCGTTTATTTTTTGCGGCGGAAATGACGTTTATATAGTAAAGTTTTAAATATGCTTGTAGCTCAATTAAATAAACTCAAATACTCCTTTTATTATTCAAAACATTATGCGTACATTTGTCGTCCCTGAAAGGAGGTATTTGGGAATTATGATCATAATCAACGTTAAAGAAGGCGAATCATTAGATAAAGCATTAAAACGCTTTAAAAAGAAATTTGAGAAAACAGGTGTTTTACGCGAACTGCGCAGTCGTCAGGCTTTCGAGAAAAAATCGGTAACCCGTCGTCACGAGGTTAAGCACGCCATTTACAAGCAAAACATGAACCTTGAAACTACTGTTTAATTCTGTAAAAGAATTTTTCAGTTTTTCTTGTTAACATATATAAAACTATTTGTACATTCAATCTTCAGGATGCACAAGTAGTTTTTATGTTTTTAGAGCGTTTTATACAGTATATTAAATTCGAAAAGCGGTACTCGCCACATACTGTATCAGCTTACAGGTCAGACCTTGATCAATTCATCACTTTTCTGAATCACCCTGACGAAACCGTAATACATCCTTCACAAATTACGCATTACCAAATTCGTAACTGGATGGTTGAGCTCATGAACCAGCAGCTTACCGCCCGTTCTATAAACCGTAAGGTGGCCACCTTACGCAAATACTTTAAATTTTTAGTGCAGGAAGGCGTTTTAACCATTAACCCATCCTCAAAAATAAATACGCCCAAAATACCCAAGCACCTGCCTGTTGTGGTTGAGGGCGCGCGCCTTACCCAAATGCTGGATAACAGCGAAGTTTTTACCGACGACTTTAAAGGCACGCGCGATAAGCTGGTTATTGAAATGCTGTTTGGCACCGGCATGCGCCTGTCTGAACTGATAGGTGTAAAAGAAAGCGATATTAATACTTACGAGGGTACTGTAAAGGTTTTGGGTAAGCGCAATAAAGAACGTATACTGCCACTTAATCACGAATTGCGCCTTTTACTCACTAAATACCTGGAGTTAAAGAAAAGTGAAAATTTTAGTAACAATTCGCTAACATTGATCGTTACTGATAAAGGGGCAAATGCATATCCAAAACTAATTTATTTAATAGTGCAGCAATATCTATCACACATATCAACCCAAAACAAAAAGAGCCCCCATGTACTCAGGCATACTTTTGCTACCAGCCTGTTAAATAACGGCGCCGATTTAAATGCGATAAAAGAATTGCTGGGCCACGCTAACCTGAGCGCCACGCAAATTTATACGCATAATTCTGTTGAACGATTAAAGTCTATTTATAAACAAGCCCATCCAAAGGCATAAAAAGGAGGAATCATGAAAATCACAGTGCAATCAATTCATTTTACTGCAGACAAAGGATTATTGGAATTTATACAGAAGAAAGCAGATAAGCTTGATACCTTTTATGACAATATTATAAATGGCGAGGTATATTTAAAACTGGAAAATGTAGAAGACGAGGCCAACAAGATCACAGAAATAAAGCTGCAGTTGCCCGGGAACCTGATTTTTGCGAAAGAGCAATGTAAAACTTTTGAAGAGGCCACCGACCTGGCTATTGAGAGCCTGCGCAAGCAAATAAACCGGCATAAAAAAAGAAAAGAGATTGCCGCACAGGAAGTTAAAAAGGCTGTCCTGGCATCAACCGACGACGATTTTTAACCATAAAAAACGAACAATTTTTTGCTTTGAACGGCGGGTTTTTAACCCGTCGTTTTTTTTTGATAAAAAATTTTGTACGGCGTTAAAATTTTGTAAATTTGCAATCCCTTTCAGAGAGGTGTGTAACACACTCCATTAAACGAAAAGGGTGGTTCTTTCAAATAAAAAAATAAACCTTAATAAAATAGCCGGCGATTTTGCGGTTAGTTCTCTAACGATCCTGAAATGATCAGCTGCATAAAGGTATATATTTAAGCCTCCTTAGCTCAGCTGGTAGAGCGACTGACTTGTAATCAGTAGGTCATTGGTTCGATCCCGATAGGAGGCTCTGTTAATTTCGAATTTCGGAATTACGATTTCGGAATTATTAAATCCGAAATTGAAAATCGAAAATCCGAAATAACAATGGGGGGATACCAGAGCGGTCAAATGGGACGGACTGTAAATCCGTTGCTTCGGCTACGAAGGTTAGAATCCTTCTCCCCCCACATTAGGGAGTAAGCAGTTTGCAGTAAGCAGCCAGCAGTTAATAACTGCCAACTGAAAACTGTAGACTGCAAACTTATTTAAGCGGAAGTAGCTCAGTTGGTAGAGCGATAGCCTTCCAAGCTATAGGTCGCGAGTTCGAACCTCGTCTTCCGCTCTGATTGGTTGGTTATTAGGTATTAAGTTAATAAGTTATATAATGCAAATTCAATAACTCAGTAACCAATAACTTAATAACT
>DATJJI010000126.1:0-10096 GCA_035492275.1 Mucilaginibacter sp. | reverse complement strand
GAAGATAAAAGATGCAGAACCATCCGGTATATACAGATAACGACCCGCAAAATGAAAGCTCGACCCTTAACCTGGGCCCAACGCACCCGGCCACGCATGGTGTGTTCCAAAACGTGCTGCAGTTAGATGGGGAACGAATTGTAAGCGGCGTATCCACCATTGGTTACATTCACCGCGCTTTTGAAAAAATTGCCGAACACAGGCCATTTTATCAGATCACGCCGTTAACAGACCGTTTAAACTATTGCTCATCGCCTATCAATAACATGGGCTGGCACATGACGGTTGAAAAACTGCTGGGCATTGAAACACCAAAACGTGTGGATTACCTGCGCATCATTGTAATGGAACTTGCCCGTATTGCCGACCACATTGTATGTAACGGTGTATTGGGTGTTGATACTGGCGCTTTCACAGGCTTCCTATACATGATGGAGTTCCGTGAGTCGATCTATGAAATTTATGAAGAAGTTTGCGGCTCGCGCTTAACTACCAATATTGGCCGAATAGGCGGGTTTGAGCGTAACTTCAATACCATAGCTTTTGCTAAACTGCGTAAGTTTTTGGTGGATTTCCCGAAGACATTAAAAGAGTTTGAATCATTATTTAACCGTAACCGCATATTTGTTGACCGTACCAAGGATGTAGCGGCGGTTACTGCCGAAGAAGCCCTAAATTACAGTTGGAGTGGCCCTTTATTGCGTGCTGCCGGTGTTGATTATGATGTAAGGGCCATGAATCCTTACTCTTCATACGAAGATTTTGAATTTGAGGTGCCTGTTGGCAGCAACGGCGATGTTTACAACCGCTTTTTGGTGCGCAACGAAGAAATGTGGCAAAGCCTGCGCTTAATTGAGCAAGCTTTGGTGAAGCTGGAAAAAGAACCGTCGGATATTTTCCACGCGGATGTACCTGAATTTTACCTGCCTCCAAAAGAGGAAGTATATAATAACATGGAAGCGTTGATCTATCACTTTAAAATAGTGATGGGCGAAATACCTACCCCAAAAACCGAAGTGTATCACGCGGTTGAGGGAGCCAATGGCGAGTTAGGCTTTTACCTGATCAATGACGGTGGCCGTTCGCCTTACCGTTTGCACTTCCGCAGGCCAAGTTTTATTAATTACCAGATGTATGCACCCATGAGTAAAGGGATGCTGCTATCTGACGCGATCATAAACATGAGTAGTTTAAATGTTATAGCCGGAGAATTAGATGCTTAGAGTTGAAGATACCGTACAAGCGGCTCCGGTTGAATTTTCGGCCGGGTTGATCGAAAAGTTTGCTGATATAGTAAGCCGCTATCCCGAAGGGAAACAAAAATCGGCCTTGTTGCCCATACTGCACCTGGTACAGGCCGAGTTTGGCTGGACAAGCGCTCCTGCAATGGATAAGGTTGCCGAATATTTAAAACTGCAGCCTATTGAAGTTTACGAGGTAGCCTCGTTTTACAGCATGTATTTTTTGCGCCCGCAGGGTAAATATGTTTTAGAGGTTTGCCGCACCGGGCCATGCTGCCTGGTAGGTGCCGAAAAAATAATGGATCATATTGAGCAAAAGCTGGGTGTTATAGAAGGCGAAATTACTGCCGACGGCTTGTTTAGCTGGCGTGGTGTAGAGTGCCTGGCTGCTTGCGGCTATGGCCCTGTATTACAAATTGGCCCTGAATATACTTTTTACGAGAACTTAACCAACGATTCGGTTGATAAACTGGTAGAGGATTTAAAGGCAAAAGGCAAATGACATGAGTAACGCAAGTATAATCTTGGCAGATTCATTATTTGTATTTGCTTTAATTTTAATACTTGCAACAAAAAGCTTAAACGACAATGCCATCATATTAGTGCCGCTGCTGGTTGTAGCATTTGGCAATTGTGTGGTAAGGCATATTAATTATTACAACGAAACCGGAAGGTATTTTTAACAGATGCAAACAAGTAAAATAACAATGATTGTGCGCGATGTATCCTATTTGATACTGGTGGTTATTTTATTGCTGCCGTCAAACCCCTTGGGTATAGGAAACGTGGCACGTACGCTGATCTGCGTTTTTGCGGTTGCTGTGCGTGTATGGCAGCATGTTAGTTATTACCGCCAAACGGGCAAAATATATTAATTACAATGGGACGCAAATTACTATTAGAACATATTAACGTACCCGGCATCAATACCTTTGATGTATACCGTTCAAAAGGCGGCTACGCATCGGTTGAGAAGGCTTTGAAAACCCTGACGCCCGAAGAAGTGGTAGAAGAGGTTAAAAAATCGGGTTTGCGTGGTCGTGGCGGTGCAGGTTTCCCTACCGGGATGAAGTGGAGCTTTTTGGCTAAGCCCGAAGGTGTTGCCCGTTATTTGGTTTGTAATGCCGATGAATCAGAGCCCGGAACATTTAAGGATCGTTATTTGATGACCTATATCCCTCACTTATTAATTGAGGGCATGATCGTATCGAGCTTTGCGCTGGGTGCAAAAACATCATACATATACGTGCGCGGCGAAATGATGCCACAAATTCGCATATTGGAGAAAGCAATTGCCGAAGCAAAAGCTGCCGGCTTTTTAGGAAAAAATATATTAGGCACCGGTTATGACCTGGAGCTGTATGTACAGCCCGGTGGCGGTGCCTATATCTGCGGCGAAGAAACCGCATTGCTTGAATCACTGGAAGGTAAGCGTGGTAACCCGCGTATTAAACCACCATTCCCCGCAATCGCGGGTTTGTATGGCTGCCCTACGGTTGTGAACAACGTGGAGTCAATTGCGGCGGTAGTGCCTATCATTAACGAAGGCGGTGAGGAGTATGCCAAAGTAGGTATTGGCCGCAGTACAGGTACCAAGCTAATATCGGCGGGTGGTAACATCAAAAATCCCGGTGTTTATGAAATTGACCTGGGCCTGCCTGTTGAAGAATTTTTATACAGCGACGAATATTGCGGTGGTATTGCTAATGGCAAACGCTTAAAAGCGGTTGTTGCAGGCGGCTCATCGGTTCCGATTTTACCGGCTAACCTGTTTTTGAAAACCATTAATAATGAGCCACGCTTAATGAGCTACGAATCATTATCAGATGGTGGTTTTGTTAGCGGCAGTATGATGGGATCGGGCGGTTTTATCGCTTTTGATGAAGACCAGTGCATTGTGCGTAATACCTGGAACTTTACCCGTTTTTATCACCACGAAAGCTGCGGACAATGTTCGCCATGCCGTGAAGGTACCGGCTGGATGGAAAAAGTATTGCACCGTTTAGAGCATGGTCATGGATCATTAAGTGATATGGACCTGCTGGTTGATGTATCTAAAAAAATTGAAGGGAATACAATTTGTCCGCTGGGCGACGCGGCAGCATGGCCGGTGGCCAGCGCCATACGCCACTTCAGGGATGAGTTTGAATGGCACGTAACACATGCTAATGAAGCGACAACCCGCAATTATGGTTTAGCGCATTATGCGGACCCATTGCCAGCGCCTGAACCGAAACCGGAAGCGACTGCATAAAAAGAAGATAGTCATTCTGAGCAATAGCGAAGAATCTTCTACGAGCGATAAGCAGGGCGAATAAGATGTTTCGCTATTGCTCAACATGACAAAAAGGATAAAATAAAATTTTGACTAAGCTATAACGTCAATGAAAGTTACAATAGATGGAATAAGTGTAGAAGTACCGGAAGGAACATCCATCCTTAACGCCGCGAGGGTTATAGGTGGCGATATTGTCCCGCCTGCTATGTGCTATTATTCAAAGCTGGCCGGCAGCGGTGGTAAATGCCGTACCTGTTTGGTAAAGGTGAGCAAAGGATCAGACAAAGACCCGCGCCCTATGCCTAAACTGGTAGCCTCATGCCGTACCAACGCTATGGACGGGATGGAAGTGCAAAACATTACATCGCCTGAAGTTATTGAAGCACGTAAAGGCGTGGTAGAGATGTTATTGATAAACCACCCCCTAGATTGCCCTGTATGCGACCAGGCAGGTGAGTGCGATCTGCAAAATTTAGGTTTTGAGCACGGTGCCGTTAAAACACGTTACGAGTTTGACCGCCGTACATTTAACCGTATAGATATAGGCGATAAGATACAACTGCACATGACGCGTTGTATTTTATGCTACCGTTGTGTTTATACTGCCGATCAGATAACCGATCATCGTATCCACGGTATTTTGAATCGCGGCGATCATTCAGAAATATCAACTTACATACACGCCGCTGTTGACAATGATTTTTCAGGCAACGTAATTGACGTATGCCCTGTTGGCGCGTTGACCGACAAAACCTTCCGCTTTAAAAACCGTGTTTGGTTTACCAAACCTGTTGACGCTCACCGCGATTGCGATCACGAAAAATGCAACGGTAAAGTAACGCTTTGGTATAAAGGCGAAGACGTTATCCGTGTTACTGCACGTAAAGATGTGTATGGCGAGGTTGAAGAATTTATTTGTAACACCTGCCGTTTCGATAAAAAGAAAACTGCCGATTGGGTAATTGAAGGCCCGCGTAAAATATCGCATCACTCGGTGATCAGCGCTAACCATTACGAAACCATGAAGCCTTTGCCGGTTGTAAAAACCAACCCGGTATTGCAAGAGGCCAATAAAGAACAATTTGAACGCGAAACACGCTTATAATAAATGGAATTAGCAGACATCATCATAAAATTTATACTGATCGTGATCATATTCGCTATCAGTTTGGTTGTGGCCATGTACTCTACTTATGCCGAGCGTAAAGTTGCCGCGTTTTTCCAGGACAGGGTAGGCCCTAACCGTGCCGGTCCCTGGGGTATATTACAACCTTTGGCTGATGGGGGCAAGATGTTTTTGAAAGAAGAGATCATCCCGACCAACGCTACAGGCTTTTTATTCATTGTAGGCCCCTCGCTGGCAATATTAACCGCCTGTATAGGTTCGGCTGTTATCCCATGGGGACAAAAACTAACCATTGGCTCAACAGTTATTGATTTGCAGGTTACGGATATTAACGTAGGCATACTTTACATATTCGGTGTAGTATCATTAGGAGTTTACGGCGTAATGATAGGTGGCTGGGCATCAAACAATAAATATTCTTTATTAGGCGCTATCCGGGCGGCATCGCAAAACATCAGCTACGAAATTTCGATGGGCTTATCCATCATCGCATTACTACTGGTAACCGGTAGCTTAAGCCTGCGCGAAATTGCCGAACAGCAACACGGCTGGCACTGGAATGTATTATATCAGCCGGTAGGCTTTATCCTATTCCTGGTTTGCGCCTTTGCCGAAACTAACCGTACACCTTTTGATTTACCTGAGTGCGAAACCGAGCTGGTGGGTGGTTATCATACCGAATACTCATCCATGAAACTGGGCTTTTACCTGTTTGCCGAATATATTAACATGTTCATATCATCGGCAGTAATGGTTACCCTGTATTGGGGAAGCTACAACTATCCGGGTATGGATTGGGTAGCAGCACACGCGGGCCCAACTATTGCGCCTATTATTGGGATTATCGTAGTATTTGCTAAAGTATTTTTATTCATATTCTTCTTCATGTGGGTACGCTGGACTATTCCGCGTTTCCGCTATGATCAATTGATGGATCTGGGCTGGAAAATTTTAATTCCGCTGGCTATCGCGAATATTGTTGTGACCGGTATTGTTATTACTTTAATAAACAGATAAGATGGAACCGTTAAGTAATAAAAGAAAAGAAGTTGAAAATAAGCCGCTAACTCTTTTAGAGCGTGCTTACCTGCCGGCCATTGTAAAGGGCCTGGGTATTACCATGAAGCACTTTTTCAGGAAGCCGGTAACCATCAGCTATCCTGAAGAAAAGCGTGAATTTTCTGAGAACTTTCGCGGCATGCACTCGCTTAAGCGCGACGAAAATGGTAAAGAGCGTTGTACAGCTTGTGGCTTGTGCGCCTTATCATGCCCTGCCGAAGCGATTACCATGATTGCTGCCGAACGCCAGCCAGGAGAAGAGAATTTATACCGCGAAGAAAAATATGCTGCCGTATATGAAATTAATATGCTGCGCTGCATTTTTTGCGGATTATGCGAAGAAGCCTGCCCTAAAGAAGCTATTTATTTAGATGGCGATATTGTGCCGGCCGACTATTTAAGGAAAGATTTTATTTACGGCAAAGACAAATTAGTTGAGGCCCCGTTAAATCAATAAAGAAGTTTTATACCTTTGCCCATCACTTTTTAAGGGTACGGTGTTTTGTAATAGATAACCAATGAATACATTTCATTTAGTCGCATTTTTATCCATATTCTTTGCAATTTTGGTGATCACAGCCAAAAACCCGGTGCATAGTATACTTTACCTTATCCTTACGTTTTTTACGTTCACTATCCACTATATTTTACTGAACGCGCAGTTTTTAGCCATTGTAAACTTTATAGTTTATATGGGTGCCATCCTGGTATTATTTTTATATACGCTGATGCTCATCAACCTGAATAAAGAGGCCGAACCGGCCAAATCAAACCTGGTTAAAATAGCTGCTGTAATTGGTGGCGGATGTTTTTTAATAACCATCATAGCATCAATACGTGCATTGGGCGCATCAAACCCCGTAGTATTGCAAAACCCTGATCTGGGCCTGGTAAAAAACTTAGGAAAAGTACTATTTAACGAATATTTATTGCCTTTCGAAATTTCGTCGGTATTGCTGTTATCGGCAATGGTAGGCGCTGTTTTACTGGCAACTAAAGAACCAAAAACTGTATAATGGAAAACGTAACCAACGCCATACAGACCATTCCGCTTAATGAGTATATATTACTAAGCGCGATCATATTTTCAATAGGTGTTATCGGGGTTTTGATACGCCGTAACGCTATCGTGATATTTATGTCGGTCGAGCTGATGCTGAACGCGGTTAACCTGTTATTAACAGCTTTTTCTGTTTACCATGGCGATGCCAGCGGACAGGTTTTTGTATTTTTTATTATGGCCCTTGCCGCAGCCGAAGTAGCGATAGGCCTGGCCATCATCGTAATGATATACCGTAACACCAACTCGATAGATATTAACGTGTTGAACAGGTTGAAATGGTAGTTTAATTTCGGATATCGGAAGTTCGATTTCGGATTTGAAATTTATAATATATATAGAAAAACGTATTACGTACAACGTCAAACGTATAACATAACACATGGATAATTACATCTGGCTTATTCCAGTATTACCGTTAGCCGGTTTCATTATTAACGGCATTGGCCGTAATACCTTATCAAAAGGCGCTGTGGGCTTTATTGGCAGCCTGTTGGTTTTAATTTCATTTGGCTTAAGCGTAGCTACTTTTTTGCAGATCAACTCAACCGGTCAACCCATTAATGTTGAACTGTACGATTGGTTTAGTGTTGGTTCGTTACATATTAATTTCTCTTTCCTGGTTGATCAGTTAAGCTCACTAATGCTGCTCATCATTACCGGGGTTGGCTTTTTGATCCACCTGTACTCGGCAGGTTATATGCATGATGACGCGGGTTTTGGTAAGTTCTTTGCCTATCTGAACCTGTTCGTGTTCTTTATGTTATTGCTGGTATTAGGTTCAAATTACCTGGTAATGTTTATCGGCTGGGAAGGTGTGGGGCTTTGCTCTTACCTGCTTATCGGTTTCTGGTACACCAACCCAAGCTACGCCGATGCAGCAAAAAAAGCATTTATCATGAACCGTATCGGCGACTTAGGTTTCCTGATCGGTATATTTTTAATATTCAATACCTTCGGTTCAATAGCTTATGCTGATGTATTTGGCAAAGCCGCTACCATGCATCCAGGCGATGCGCCATTTGTATTGATCACCATTTTATTATTTGTAGGCGCGGTTGGTAAATCGGCACAGTTACCATTATTTACCTGGCTGCCCGATGCGATGGCCGGCCCGACACCGGTATCGGCACTGATACACGCGGCAACCATGGTTACTGCCGGTGTTTACATGATTGCCCGCTCAAACATCCTCTTTACACTGGCTCCTGATACGATGGAAGTAGTGGCGATAGTAGGTTTGGCAACAGCCGCCTTCGCCGCCTTGATCGCCCTGACACAAACTGATATTAAAAAGGTACTGGCTTATTCAACCGTATCGCAGTTGGGCTATATGTTTTTGGGATTAGGCGTAGGTGCTTACACCGGCGCGTTCTTCCACGTTTTAACACACGCGTTCTTTAAAGCCTTATTGTTCCTGGGTGCAGGTTCTGTAATTCACGCGGTAAGCGGCGAGCAGGATATGCGCAAAATGGGTGGCTTAAAAGGCAAACTGCCCATTACTTTTTTCACCATGCTGGCCGGCACCATTGCCATATCAGGTATCCCACCGTTTGCAGGTTTCTTTTCAAAAGACGAAATTTTGGCCCATGCCTTTATGCATAGTACTACATTTTATGTAGTAGGTGTAATTACCGCCATGTTCACTTCTTTCTATATGTTCCGCATGCTGTACCTTACTTTTTACGGCAAGTTCCGCGGTACACATGAGCAGGAACATCATTTACATGAGTCGCCGCCAAGTATGACCATTCCATTGATCGTTTTGGCTATATTATCTATAGTTGGTGGTTTTATCGGTAGGCCTGAAATATTAGGCGGCCATCATTGGCTGCAACATTACCTGGCGCCGGTTTTTGCCAGTTCAACTCCGTTATTAGGTGAGCAGGAATTATCAAAAAGCACAGAGATGGTATTAATGGCCGTATCGGTAGGTGGTGCTTTAATTGCCCTGATCTATGCTTACATAAAATACGTGAAAAATAACCAGGTTCCGGTTGAAGATACCGAAGAACGCTCGTTACTCACCAACCTATCGTACAATAAATTTTATATCGATGAGATCTATGACGCCTTGATCCGCAAACCGCTGGATGCGCTGTCAGGGTTCTTTTACAAGGTTATTGATAAAATGGGTATCGATGGTTTGGTGAACGGATTAGGTAAAGGCGCGATAGAATCAAGCAAAGGCTTGCGTTTACTGCAAACCGGTAACGTGGGATTCTACATCTTTATGATGGTGATTGGCATTATTGCCATTTTGATATATAGCTTACAAATGTTTATAATATAAAATGACGGTTAGTATACTCATATTTTTGCCGGTAATTGCGGCGCTTGCTGTTTTGTTATTCAAGAATGAAACGGCCAAACACGCGGCGCTATTTTTCTCAGTTATTGAATTGGCTGTGGCCGGGATGTTCCTTGCTAACTTTGTGCCCGATGCCAGCACGCAGTTTGGTGTTGAGGTATTATGGATAGAACGCTTTAACATTTATTTCAGTGCAGGTATTGACGGCATCAGTATGATCATGGTATTACTTACTACCCTGTTAGTTCCGATAATTATTTTAACAACCTATAAACATCAATATAAAAACGCTGGTGCCTTTTATGCCTTAATATTATTTATGCAGGCAGGCATGCTGGTTGTGTTTACCGCTTTAGACGGATTTTTATTTTACGTAGGATGGGAAGCCGCGTTAATACCTATTTATTTCATCTGTTCATTATGGGGCGGCGAAAACAGGATACGTATCACCATCAAATTCTTTATATACACTTTTGCCGGATCATTATTTATGCTGTTGGGTATTATTTACCTGTACCTGCAAACTCCGGGTAAAACGTATGACCTCCATGACTTTTATAGCCAGGCGGCAACACTGCAACACTCCAATTTAGTATTCTGGGCCTTCTTCCTGGCTTTTGCTATTAAGATGCCATTGTTTCCGTTCCATACCTGGCAGCCTGATACGTATACCGAGGCACCATCGGCAGGTACCATGATGTTATCAGGTATTATGCTGAAGATGGGTATTTACGGCGTAATCCGCTGGATGATTCCTAATGCTCCCGAAGGTTTCATAACCTTTCAAAACTTGGTGATCATACTGGCTGTTATCGGTATAGTATATGCTTCTGTTATCGCTTTTACGCAAACAGATGGTAAGCGTTTGGTAGCTTATTCATCCATAGCTCACGTTGGTTTAATAGCCGCAGGTATTTTTGCCTGGAACGCGCAAGGTGTTCAGGGTTCAATGATACAAATGCTAAGCCACGGTATTAACGTAGCAGGTATGTTCTTTATTTGGGATATCATCAGCACCCGC
>DATJJI010000125.1:0-16547 GCA_035492275.1 Mucilaginibacter sp. | reverse complement strand
GTTTCACCAAAATACTGGCGGCGTTCCGAGTGACCTAAAATTACATAAGCCGCGCCAACAGAATGGATCATTCTGGCAGAGATCTCGCCGGTATAAGCACCCGACTCGGCCTGGTGCGCATTTTGCGCGCCTACAGCAACCTTAGTATATCCTTTAGCCAATTGTACCAGGCTATGTAAATGAATAAACGGACTGCATACAACAGCTTCCTGGTGGCCGGTCACTTCGTCCTTCACCATATTTACCACTTCCGAAAACAAGCTTAAACCCTCGTTATAATCTAAATTCATTTTCCAGTTTCCGGCAACAATTTTTTTTCTCATGGTTGTTTTAGTATTATTTATTTTAAGTATTTATATCCCCTCTTGAGAGGGGTGCGCTGGAAAGTGCGGTTGCAGGGGTGTGTCGAGCAGATTCGTTAACACACCCCTTCCCCCTCTCAAGAGGGATTCGCGCTATCCTAGCTATTTTTAAAAATCTTCTCTATACGCTTTAGTTAATTCAAAAACCTGTTCCAGTATACCGCGCTCAATAGCATTGAAAGTGCGTTCACGGCGTACATAAACGCGCTCGGCAGTTTCCAACATTTTTTTTAATGAATAGGTTTCAAAGCCTTCAGCACCGCCCCAGGCAAAATCGGGTATAAAATTTGGTGGCATTCCTGAACCAAAAATATTGGCACTCACGCCTACAACCGTACCTGTATTAAACATAGTATTGATGCCACATTTTGAATGGTCGGCCATAATTAAACCGCAAAATTGCAGGCCTGTTTTACGGTAATGCTGGGTATCATAATCCCAAAGTTTCACTTCGGCGTAGTTGTTTTTAAGGTTCGAGTTATTGCTGTCGGCGCCAATATTACACCACTCGCCCATAACCGAGTTACCTAAAAACCCGTCATGCCCCTTTGATGAATAGCCCCATATCACCGCGTTACTAATCTCGCCGCCAACTCTTGAGTACGGGCCAACAGTCGTGCCGCTATATATCTTGCCATCCATTTTTACCTGCGAGTTATGACACAAAGCAAATGACCCACGAATATTGGTACCTTCCCAAACTTCGGAATCGCGGCCTAAATAAATAGGGCCACGGGTAGTATTAAAGGTAGAGCATTCGGCAGTTGCGCCTTCCTCCGCAAAAAAATCATTGCCGATAATGGTATTGGTTGAGCTGATGGTCGCGCTTGTTTTGCCTTTGGTAAGCAAGGCAAAGTCTTTCCGTAACTCAGCGTCGTTTTTACTGAATATATCTTCGGGGTGTTTAATGGCGATGAAATCAGCATCATAATTGATCACTTTTTCAAAAGCTGATTCAGGCTCGGCTTTAGCGGCAATGAGTAGCTCACCTTGTTTAAGCGCTTCGCCATCTTTCAATTGGCCTATTGCATCCAGCAAACCCTCGTCCGGGCAAACCGAACCATTAATAAACAATTCCCCGGCTTTTAACGGGAATTTATGTTGTAAATACGGCTGTGTTTTAAACGAGAAATCGGTATTGAGGTATTTAGCCCACTTTTCGGCGATGGTTAAAATACCAATACGCAGGTCGGCAACAGGGCGAGTGTAGGTTAAGGGCAGTAAAGTTTGGTGTGCTTTATCGTCAAATAGGATAATTGCCATGGGCCAAAAATAAAAAAGTCTCCCGATACATCAGGAGACTTTCAAATATTTTATTAACAAGTTGCTTATGACTTGTTATAACGTGTACGGAATTTGTCGATACGGCCCGCGGTATCAACCAGTTTCATTTTACCGGTGTAGAATGGATGCGAGGTGTGTGAAATTTCAAGTTTTACTAATGGGTATTCGTTACCGTCTTCCCATTTTACAGTTTCACGGGTATCGATACATGATTTAGTGATAAAAGAATAGTCGTTTGACATATCTTTAAATACAACTAATCTATAGTTTGATGGATGCAGATCTTTTTTCATTGCTGTTATTACCTTTTCTTCTTTATAAAAGAGGTGCAAATGTACTATTTTAATTCAAAAGTAAAAAGTCAAAATTAAAAAAATAAGTTGTGGTAATAAAAAGTCTATTAAAATAATATTTAATTAAAAACTGAGATTAGTAACTTTTCCAACGCATCTGCTCTTTTTTTACGTGCTCCTAAATCTGATGAGGCCCTTAAATTTGCCGCATACTCTCCAATTTCCGCATCAATTGATGTTGTTATTTCTTCATCTGTAGATACATATTTGTTTATTTTATTTGAAAGGTCAATTAACAACCCACTAGCAATTTCTCTTTTCTCCTTTGAAAGGGGCAACAAATCTCTCTTTTGTGAGAACAGTACAAACAACGTATAAAAGTCTGTTTTTTTTGACCATCTTGTTTTAATAATATTAGGCAAAATCCTTGTCAGTTCCCTTGTTACAATATCAAATGTAAATTTAATATCATTTTTTTCAGGAAATTCATCTTCATATAATTCGTAATATTTATCTAAGGACAGTTTTTTATTTTGAACACCGTGTAGTATTGCAATTGTTAGTTCGCTAATAAATTCAACATCTAGCATTCTTTTTACATCATTTGATGTAAATACACCTAACATTCGCCAAATATCATTATTGGCAATCTCATTCATAGTATGAATGAATGGCCCCCAATAAGTTGCCTGTCTTAACTCTTGAGAATTTAGAACAACGTTGTTTCGATTTAATCGAGAAAATATGTCACGCAATTCAGCATCAGACATTTCTGGTAATTGACGTATTACAAAGGTATAGCTGTAAACTTTTTTCTTTAATTCTAAGCTTAGATCATCAAAACTTAAGTCAGCAAAACTAGGACTGTCCTTTGGATCAATTTGAAATTGATTATTCAAAAATTCCAAACACGCTGTAATCCTTTGCTGTCCATCAACTACAGTATAAATTTTACTACCGGTTTCGTCAGTTATATCCTGCATATATAATTCAGGAACTGGATAGCCGTTTAATATTGTATCAATTAAAAAACTCTTTTGCTTAGTGGTCCACACCAAATTTCTCTGAAACGGTGGTTTCATTTGAAGTTGATGCAATTCATTAGCTTGTTTAAACCAAGCAATATCTCTATTGGTTGTCTGTATGATGTTTGACATGTTAAGTTTTCAAAAGTTGGTCTTTCAATTTTGTTACTCCTATAATTTGATATGATTTTAAAGCTTCAAAATCTTTATATATGCGAAAGTTTATTTGTCTATTAAGAGTCGGTTCAATTTTTTCCATTTCGTTCATAGCTTTAACCCACTGTTTGCCAAAAGGTAATAAATGAACAATTTTATCAGTAGCTATGGTTCCATAATAAATCAACCTAGTTCGGTGATCATCAACAGCAATCCTTTCTTTAATTGAAATCCGGTGATATTGAGTTCCTATATTTCTTAAATAATGCCAAGCAATGTCAAAATGTATATTAGAAATTATTGCGACATCTATATCAGAATCTTTATCAAAAGGACGAAAATTTTTATTAGGATTTAAACTAAATCCCACGGACGAACTTCCAGTAAAAACTATTGCTTTGCTATCAACTCCAATCAAAAAAGACAATTTTTCTTTCCACTTGATATAGGATTCTAAATCGTCATTAAATATGTAAGGAATACCTTCTACAATCCATCTGGATGCAGTATAGGTAACCGGTTCATTTAATATATTGTCGATAAGGTTTTGTTTCATAATAAAGCAAAAAATTAAATTGCTTTATATTCCAAATATAGTTTTTATTAAATTCTAATAAGAAAGATATTACTCTAATTCAAATTGATGATTATCATAACTTATATCATTTAATAAAACCTCTCCTGCACCAACTCCACCAACACCCCACCCGCACTTTTAGGATGCACAAAGCAAACCAGCTTATGATCAGCACCGGGTTTAGGCTCATCGCTTAACAAGGTAAAACCTTCACTTTTTAAGCGGGCCATTTCCGCCACAATATCATCCACTTCGAAAGCGATGTGATGAATACCTTCCCCCCTTTTAGCAATAAATTTGGCGATCGGGCTGTCATCGTTTAAGGCTTCCAGCAGTTCAATTTTATTGGGGCCATTTTGCAAAAAAGCGGTTTTAACACCTTCGGCGGCTACTTCCTCTGTTTTATAGATGCTTGTGTTCAGTAACTTTTCATACAGGCTGCCCGTAGTTTTAAGGTCGGTTACGGCTATGCCTATATGTTCAATTTTGTTCATGTCCAAATATTGTAAATTATTAGCTTAATATGACCATTTAGCTTTACAATCAAGAATTTTAAATAAAAAGAATACTATCTTTGTAGTATTATTATTTATAGCAATATTATGAACATTCCTATATATTTGGATAACAACGCTACTACCCCCATGGATCCACGGGTACTGGAAGCGATGATGCCTTACTTTACCAATAAGTTTGGCAACGCTGCAAGCCGTAACCATCCGTTTGGCTGGGTAGCCGAAGAAGCTGTTGATTATGCCCGCGAACAAGTGGCCAAACTGATTGGCGCCAGCGAGAAAGAGATCATCTTTACATCAGGTGCTACCGAATCGGACAACCTGGCTATCAAGGGTGTTTTTGAAATGTATAAAGAAAAAGGTAATCACATCATTACTACTGTTACCGAGCATAAAGCCGTTTTAGATGCTTGTAAGCACGTTGAAAAACTGGGCGGCAAGGTTACTTATCTGCCTGTTAATACCGACGGATTGGTTGACCTGGCTACGTTAGAAGCCGCTATGACTCCTGAAACTATTTTGGTTTCGGTAATGTATGGCAACAACGAGATCGGTGTGATACAGCCTATTAAAGAAATTTCGGCCATTGCGCATAAGCACGGCGCTTTGTTCATGACCGACGCTGTACAAGCGGTTGGTAAAATACCGGTTGATGTAAATGCGGATGGTATAGACCTGTTGGCTTTATCGGCACATAAAATATACGGACCTAAAGGCGTGGGCGCGTTATACGTTCGCCGTAAAGGTCCGCGTGTTAAAGTTACCGCCCAGATGGACGGTGGCGGCCACGAACGCGGTATGCGCTCAGGCACACTGAATGTACCCGGCATTGTTGGTTTAGGCAAAGCCTGCGAATTATGCGGACAGGAAATGGAAAGCGAAGCCAAACGTTTATCAGTTTTACGCGATAAACTGGAATCATCATTAAGCCAGTTAGAAGAAAGCTATGTGAATGGCAATGTACAACATCGCTTACCGCATGTAGCTAACATCAGCTTTAAATATGTTGAGGGTGAAGGTTTAATGATGGCGATGAAAGACCTGGCTGTATCATCAGGATCGGCCTGTACATCAGCATCGTTAGAGCCATCATACGTATTAAAAAGTTTAGGCCTGTCTGATGATCTGGCACACTCTTCGATACGTTTTGGTTTAGGAAGATTTACCACCGAGGAAGAAGTTGATTACGCTATAAAAGTTACCAAAGATTCGGTTAACCATCTGCGTGAGTTATCACCGCTTTGGGAAATGTTTAAAGAAGGCATTGACCTCGACTCGATCGAGTGGGCAGAACACTAAGAAGGATGTCGGATGTCGGATTTTCGATATCGGATTTAAAAAATATAAATTGAAGAGAGTGATAAAATACAATTCACTCACTCGCTAATTCACTAATTCAAACATTAAATAAAATGGCATATTCAGATAAAGTAATTGATCACTACACCAACCCACGTAACGTTGGTACTTTAGACAAAAGCAGTCATAAAGTAGGTACCGGCCTGGTTGGTGCGCCTGAGTGCGGCGACGTTATGCGCCTGCAGATAGAGGTTGGTGATGATAACATCATTACCGATGCTAAATTTAAAACTTTTGGTTGCGGCTCGGCTATCGCGTCGTCATCATTAGCTACCGAGTGGCTTAAAGGCAAAACAATTGATGATGCCATGAAAATTGACAACATGGATATTGTTGAAGAACTGGCTTTACCACCAGTAAAAATTCACTGCTCTGTTTTAGCAGAGGATGCAATTAAAGCCGCCATCAATGATTTCCGTGTAAAAAACGGCATGGAAGCTATTGAAAGCGAAAAAGTACATCACTGATTTAGTGAATGGTAAATAGAGAATAGTGAGTAGTTATAACTGCTCACCACTCACTTAATCAACAATTAACCAAACACATGGTAACTGTAACTGATAAAGCAAAAAGTAAGATAGAACACCTGATGCAGGACAGCGGGCTTGACGCTTCGTATTTTTTGCGCGTGTCTGTTCAGGGGGGCGGGTGTTCGGGCTTATCGTACAACCTTGACTTTGATAACGAAGAAAAAAAAGGCGACCAGTTTTTTGAGGACAAAGGCGTTCGCATGGCTTTAGATATGAAGTCATTCCTGTACCTGGCCGGTACCGAACTTGATTTTAGTGACGGGTTGAACGGCAAAGGTTTTAACTTTCATAATCCAAATGCAAGCCGCACCTGTGGCTGCGGCGAAAGTTTCTCGGTATAATAACCGGCTCTTAACTTAAAATATTAAAAAGGTTGATTATATTTATATGGTCAACCTTTTTGTTTTATAGCTATGGAAAATAAGTCGCTGGTTATTTTAGGCAGCAACCGCAAAAACAGCCTAACTGAACGCATAACCCGCCAGGCACTGCAGCAAACCGGGTATGATTTAATTGATCTGCTGGATCATAAAATAGCCCACTACAGCTATGATGGCAACTACCCGCCCGATGATGAGTTTGAAACCATCATCAGTAAAATACTCCCTTATGATAACCTTATATTTGCCACCCCGGTATATTGGTACAGTATGAGCGGCGTAATGAAAGTGTTTTTTGACCGCCTTACCGACTTGATCACCATCAGAAAAGAAGAAGGTAAACAATTACGGGGTAAAACAGCCTCGATGATTGCTGTGGGTGTTGACCACGCTATTCCAGACGGTTTTGAAACCCCGTTTAAGCATACATCCGCATATTTAGGGATTAATTATAAAGGCTGTACTTATTATCCTGTACCAAGTACCTGATAGCTGATAACTAAAACAAATAAGGCGCTGAATCAGCGCCTTATTTGTTTTTAGAACATTCCGTTCTTATTTAACATAGACCCGGGTACTTCCTGCCGCACATCCCAATGCTCGGCAATTTTTCCACCAACTATCCTGAAGATGTCTATAACAGCTATATACTTCCCACCGAAATTAACATCGAGGTGCGCAACTACCATATCATCCTCGGCCACTAACCTTACAATGGGTGATGGCGCATTTTCGTCAGGCTTTGGCAATTGTTTAAGATAGGCAATGGCTTCTTTCAGGCCTTCTATTCCATCTTTCATATCCGGGCTATGCTGTATATAATTTTGCTGTACGTATTGTTCAATAAGTTCAATTTTCCTGTCACGTACAACATCGCGGTAAAAACCACGCACGAGTTCTTTATGATTTAAATGATCCATAATATTTGTATCTGCATGTTTGTGCAGTTTTTAAGTTCTAATAAAATTTGTATGCAATAAAAACGCTGATCAGTTTATGAATTAAACTGAGATCGTCTTATTATTAAGACCTTGGCTTAACAGCCCACTGAGTATGTTATAATGCGTAGTATGATGTAAAAATAGCAATTATTATTAGTTTTGTTTGTACACAAACCCTTATAATAAACCAATGAATACCGCTACCGAACGCAAAACCGTACCAAACCTGATCAGATATCTTGTAAACCATATCCATCCGGATACGCACCCATTTTTGAGCCATAAGGTTGGTGATGCCTGGGAAGATATCACTTATGCGCAGGCTCTGGAAAAGATCGATGCTATATCGGCCTGGTTTATTGATATCGGCATAAAAAAAGGCGACCGGCTGGCACTCATCATTGAGAACGGGCCCGATTATATTTATTACGACCAGGCGCTACAGCAAATTGGCGCGGTTAATACATCTATCTACCCTACTTTAAGCGAAGCCGAAATTGAATACATCCTGAATGATTCGGGTGCTAAAACCATCATTTGCGGTAACCCTTTTCTGTTTAGGAAAGTATTGAAGATTGCCAATAACTGCCCCGCCTTAGAGCGCATTATCCCAGCATTTGATGATTTTGAAAAATACCTGGAAAAGCAAAAGCTAAGCGCCGGTGTAATTGGTTTTAAAGAAATGATTGCTGTTGGCAGCACGTTGGTTAACGATCATGGCTCGGCTATTAATAGCGCACGCGAGGCCATATTACCATCTGATCTATCATGTTTGATCTATACATCAGGTACAACAGGCACGCCTAAAGGCGTAATGCTTACGCATCATAATTTGGTAGAGAATGTGAAAGTGTGTTTGATACAGATACCTATTATTGAAAAGACGGATATATTTCTGTCCTTTCTGCCATTATCACATGTATTTGAGCGTACGGCAACCTATCATGTTTGTTTATACTCGGGTGCTAAAATAGCATTCGCGCAAAGTTTGGAACTACTGGCTAAAAATATGGGCGAAGTGAAGCCAAGCGTAATGAACTGTGTACCGCGCTTATTAGAGCGTATCCATGATCGCGCCATGAAAAATGGCACCAGTGCCGACGGACTAAAATCAAAAATATTTTTGTGGTCGCTTGATATTGGACGCAAGCACCGTATAGCTACCGAAGATGGTAAAAAAGCGGGCTTCATACTCAACAACCAACATAAAATAGCCGAGAAACTGGTATTCAGTAAGATCAAAGAACGAACAGGCGGCAACTTAAAGATCATGCTTTCGGGTGGTGGCGCGCTGCCAAAAAATATTGGCGAGTTTTTTGGCGACCTGGGCATAAAAATATTAGAAGGCTTTGGTTTGACGGAAACTTCGCCGGTAATGTCGGTTACCGAATATCACCGGCAAATTTACGGTACCGTGGGCCGCATTGTGCCGGGCATTGAGGTGGCCATACAAAACGTGGATACCAAACATATCTATACTATACAAACGCACGAATCATTTAAAGAAAACTTTGAATCGGAAGAAGGGGAGATCATTGTACGTGGGCATTGCGTAATGAAAGGTTACCTCAACAAACCCGAAGAAACTGCTGCCACCATTGATGCTGATGGCTGGCTGCATACCGGCGATATTGGACGTTACCACAAAGGCAATCTGCAAATAACCGATCGTTTAAAAAACATGTTGGTTAACGCCTACGGTAAAAACATTTACCCAACCCCGGTTGAAAATACTTATTTAAAAAGCCCCAAAATTGAAGGTGTGTTTTTATTGGGCGATAAGCAGGAATTTATTACCGCGTTCATTATCCCTGCTAAAGAAGCCTTGCAAGAAACTTTTAGCCTGGATGAAGCCTTTTTCGAGAACCCCGACCCGTTCATTGAAAACAAAGAAATCAAAGATTGGATCAATCAGGATATCCGCAAGCTATCAAACGAACTGGCTAAGTTTGAGCGTATTAAAAATTTCAAAGTAAAACGTAAACCTTTCAGCATGGAAGAAGGCGAGATAACCCCTACCATGAAAGCTAAACGTAAAGTAATAGAGAAGAAATATGCTGATGCGATAAATGAATTATACAGCGGTGATGTGGATGAGGATTAGAATATTCTAAGAGGGGTGTCACCCTGAGGCCCTCGAAGGGTGAGCGTAAAGGCCTGCCCGCATGCTTCGAGAGCCTCAGCATGATAATCCTTTTTGTTGGGTTTATTTTCACACCAATCCCAAAACATCCCTAATCCTCTCCACACTTTTGAATCGCACATTATCAATACTGTGCTCAATAGTTTCATGGGCCCAGGTAATATGGTACGGTACGTGTATGGCATGGCCGCCTACGTTAAGTACGGGCAAAATATCGCTTTTAAGAGAGTTGCCTATCATCAGTAGTTCATCCGGTTGTATGTCAAGATGCTTGATCAATTTTAAATAATTGGCATCATCTTTTTCAGACATGATCTCCACGTGATGAAAATAATTGTTCAGGTTTGATTTTTTGAGCTTGCGTTCCTGGTCTAATAGGTCGCCTTTGGTGGCTACTACCAGGCGATATTTATTTTGCAATGTATTTAAAACCTCTTCTACCCCATCCAATAATTCAATTGGCTGGTTAAGCATTTGTTTGCCTATATCTAATATTTGCTCTATCAGCGCGGCACTCAGGCTGTTGTTGCTTATTCGCAGCGCGGTTTCTATCATCGATAGTACAAAGCCTTTTATACCATAGCCATATAACCCTAAATTGAAGATCTCAATTTTAAGCAGCTCGCGCTCCAGTTCATGCTGCGGCAAATATTCTTCCAGCAGGTTACAAAATTGCTGTTCAGAATGCCTGAAATAAGGTTCATTAACCCAAAGTGTATCGTCTGCATCAAACGCAATTACTTTAATACTCATACGGCAAAGTTATCAAACAGAAAGCAGATCGAAAATTACCAGGGGCTTTCCTTATCGGCTGTATTCATATCGTTACTAAAATATTTGCCGGTTGGGCCACCGGCATCAATAGTGGCATATTTAACAATAAGAGCGGCTGCATCATGAACATTACCTGTGCCGCGGTTATTATTAAAATCGGTTGCGGTAAAGCCGGGGTCTATCGCGTTTATTTTAAAAGTTGTATCGCGCAGCTCATGAGCTAATGCTATGGTATAGGCATTCAGCGCGGTTTTTGAAGGGCCATACGCTCCTCCTTTAAAATTAAAAAATTTCCATGACGGGTCGCTATGCAATGTTAACGAGGCCAAACCGGATGTCACGTTTACGATTCGCGGTTCATCAGCTTTTTTAAGCAGATCAAGAAAGGTTTGTGTTACGTCGATCGTTCCAAAAAAATTAGTGTCGAATACTTTCCTTATCGCGCTAACGTCAATGGTTGTGGGTGGCTGCGGGAAGCCTCCGCTGATACCTGCATTATTTATTAATACGTCAAGTGATGTTATTTTTTCGCCTAATACTTCGCGTGCTGCTTTAACAAACTGAGGATCGCTGATATCAATTTGCAGGGCTTCGAGATTTTTAAAACCTTCGTCGTTTAACTTTTGTACGGCCTTTTTACCGTTTTCTATATCGCGACTGCCCAGGTAAACATAATAGCCCGCTTTTAACAATTGGCGCGCGGTTTCAAACCCAATGCTTTTATTGGCACCGGTTATTAGTACAGTTTTCATAGTTAGTTGTGGTTGATAAGCAAAATTATACATTTATAAAGCAATCGCCCACCTTAGCGCAAAAAATCCTATTTTTGCATCCTTAATAAATATTACGTTACACAATATGAGTATTGAACTATCCGAACAGGAAATTATACGCCGCGAATCATTACAGCAATTACGTGCCTTAGGCATAAACCCTTACCCTGCCGAAGCATTTAATGTGTCCGCGCAGGCGCAGGAAATTACCGATAATTTCAAGGCCGACCCGGATAATTACAAGAGTGTAACCATTGCAGGGCGTATTATGAGCCGTCGCATTATGGGCAGCGCGTCGTTTGCTGAGTTACAGGATTCGACGGGCCGCATACAAGTATACTTAAAACGTGATGACATTTGCCCCGACGAGGATAAAACTTTATACAATACTGTATTTAAAAAATTGCTGGACATAGGCGACTATGTTGGCGTTAAAGGCTATGTATTTTTAACGCAAACCGGCGAAATTTCGGTGCATGTGCAGGAACTGACCATTCTTTCGAAATCATTAAAACCGCTGCCGGTTGTAAAGCGTGATGAAGAAGGCAATATACACGATGGCTTTACCGATGCCGAAATGCGTTATCGCCAGCGTTATGTTGATCTAACCGTTAATCCCGAATACAAGCAAATATTTATTAAACGCTCTAAAGTGATCAGCGCTATGCGTAATTACTTTAACCGTCAGGGCTGGATGGAGGTGGAAACTCCAATATTGCAACCTGTGCATGGCGGAGCGGCAGCAAGGCCGTTCGCTACCCATCATAATACGCTGGATATGCCACTGTTTTTACGCATCGCTAACGAGTTGTACCTGAAGCGTCTGATCGTTGCCGGGTTTGATGGTGTATATGAGTTTGGTAAGATGTTCCGTAATGAGGGCATGGACCGTACGCACAACCCTGAATTTACCGCTATGGAAATATATGTGGCCTACAAAGACTATATATGGATGATGGCCATGGTTGAAGAATGCTTAGAAGAAGTGGCTCGCGCCGTACATGGAATAGCCGCTGTGCAGGTAGGCGCCAACGAAATTAACTTTGCCGGGCCATATACCCGACTGTCGATGTATGATTCGATTTTGAAATATACCGGCATTGATGTATCAGCAATGGATGAGAGCGAACTGCGCGAAACTTGTGCTGAGCTAAGTATTGAAGTAGATGCATCAATGGGTAAAGGAAAACTGATCGACGAGATATTCAGTGCAAAAGTTGAGGCTAACCTGATACAGCCAACCTATATTACCGACTACCCTATCGAAATGACCCCGCTTGCTAAAAAGCACCGCACCAAAGATGGTTTGGTTGAGCGTTTCGAATTGTTTGTGAATGGCAAGGAGATAGCTAATGCTTATTCGGAGTTGAATGATCCGATAGATCAGCGTGAACGTTTAGAGGAGCAACTGGTATTGGCCGGCCGTGGTGATGATGAAGCGATGGCTATGGACGATGATTTTTTACGCGCCCTGGAATATGGCATGCCGCCAACATCAGGCTTAGGTATAGGTATTGACCGTTTGGTGATGCTGCTCACTAATCAAAGTACCATACAGGAAGTATTGTTCTTCCCGCAAATGCGCCCGGAGAAAAAAGTGAAGGTTGCTACTGCCGAAGACTTTATAAACATAGGTGTACCGGCAGAATGGGTGCAAGTGCTGAACAAGATGGGTTTTAATACGGTAGAAGAATTAAAGTCTGCAAATCCGAACAAAGTGTTCAATGATCTGGGCGGTATGCGTAAAAAATTAAAGCTTGAAATTACTATGCCTGCAAAAGAAGTGGTAATGGCCTGGTTTGAATAACGATATTTTTACGCTTTACGCAGTGTATTGTATAGAATTAATAACAATGATTACTTATTATTAACAATTCTTTAATGCAAACATAAAATAAAGAATACTTTGGCATTGAATGTGTTAGCTATTTTTACATACACACATTAATTGTTAAAGTTATGACTAATTCAATATTAGAAATTACGGAAAGCGAATATCTGATCAAATTAAACAGAAGTAATTTTAATCTGTCGTTTATCAGAAGTTTGCTAAAAATGGTTGAGGTAGCCAACCCGTACGAAGAGACGGCTGGTACAACCGAGAGACACACTATTCCGGGCCCAATACACTCGTCTGAACCGGATTATTACAGTTCAATCGAAGAAAAATAGGCTTTAATACGTTTGGTATTAAAGCCTATTTTTTTTGCTAAAACTGACGATATCCGCCCTTCACCACCTGTTTATCCATCTGCGCCATTTGCTGTTTCATCATTTTAATCTGATCTGCCAGCAATTTATTCTTATCATCTTTAGAAGCTTCCTGTAAATACATTTGGGCCTCGCGTTTATTGCGTTTTGCCATGGCTATACCTGCAAGGCTTAACTTAGCCAAAGCAATATTGTGCGACATGGTCATGCCTAAAGAAAGTGCTTTCTTAAAATATTTTTCTGATTTTAATGGTGCCTTGCGCGACTCGGTTAAACCTATCAACAAGTTATAATAACCATGTTGATTTTTGTGCAACTGTTTTTCGTAATCGGTTATTTTATACAGCCACTCTTCGGCTTTGTCTGATTTTTCTTTACGCAGATAATATTGCGATATGATCATCTTTTCATTAAAAAAGAAAGATAACAGGATAATACCGCCCAATAACAACACCAAAATGCCCCAACCCCAAAAACCAAACACACAAAGTGCAACCGCGGCACCAAAAAAAACACAGGCTCCAATAAGCCGAACTATATTTGACATAATTTGTTTACCAATAAAATTGAGTGCAAATATCCGTTTATTTGTACTCTTAATCAACATCTACATAAATATTTATGGCAATTGAATTAGAGGCTTCATGGCTAGCCGTTTTAAGCGACGAATTTGATAAAGATTACATGCTTAAGCTTAAAGAATTTTTAAAGGCCGAGAAGCAGGCAGGCAAAACAATTTACCCAAAAGGCAGTGATATTTTTAATGCTTTTTCCAAAACTCTTTTTACTGATGTTAAAGTAGTTATCATCGGACAAGACCCCTATCATGGCCCTAACCAGGCGCATGGCTTATCTTTTTCAGTACAGAAAGGTGTAGCCGTACCGCCCTCATTACAAAATATATACAAGGAATTGGCTACAGATATACCGGGCTTCGTTATTCCAAAAACCGGCGATCTGACCGAATGGGCCGAACAAGGCGTATTATTACTGAACGCAACCTTAACCGTGCAGGCTGCGAATGCAGGCTCGCATCAAAAAAAGGGCTGGGAAAAATTTACAGACACGATTATCAAAACCATATCTGATAAAAAAGAAAATGTTGTATTTATACTTTGGGGAGCCTATGCGCAGTCAAAAAGTGTACTGATAGATGATAGTAAGCATCTGGTTATTAAATCTACGCATCCATCGCCATTGGCGGTTAGTCATGGTGGCTTTTTCGGCTCTAAGCCGTTCTCAAAAACAAATGCTTATTTGCAGCAACATGGAAAGAAACCTATTGACTGGCAGATAAGAGAGTAGAGATTAGTGGTTAGTGTATCAGAGATTAGTTGGTAATTTATTTAATAATAGAAAACTAATCTCTAATTAACCAATCTCTAATCACTGCTGCAGGCCTAATACTCCAATGGCACTATCGGCTCCTTTTTGCTGGTGCTCATGATCATCATGGTTTGGAAAGTTTTTACTACGCTGATGCGGCTTATTTTTTCCATGATCAATTGCTCGTACGATTTGATGTCGCGCACATAAACTTTTAATAAGAAATCACATTGACCGGTTACATGATGGCACTCCGTAACTTCCTTTATAGCCTGAATCTCGTCAATAAAAGTTTGGATGGTATTTTTTTGGTGAAAATCAAGCGATATCTGTATAAAGGTTTTTATACCCAGGCCCAATTTTTCCTCATCAACCAGGGCATGATAGCTTTTAATATATTCTGAATTTTCCAGTTTACGCACGCGTTCCAAAGTAGGCGCGGGCGACAGCCCGATCTCGTTAGAAAGTTGAAGATTCGTTATTCTCCCGTTTTCCTGCAATATTTTAAGTATCTGCAGGTCGATCTTGTCAAGTTCAGTAGCCATAATTAATTAGATAATAAATGCAAATTACAAAATAATATTTTTCAATATCAATATCTATAGAATATAATTTTATTAATGAATATTTTTTAGACAAGTCTAAATTTTTTATTAGATTTGCTTAAATGAATACTTTAGCCGAAGAAAATTATTTAAAAGCCATCTATCACTTATCATTAAATGATAGCAACGTAAGTACCAACCAAATAGCGGCAGCCTTAAACACCAAAGCGGCTTCGGTTACCGATATGCTAAAAAAGCTTTCGGATAAAGCGCTGATTAACTATGCTAAATACCAGGGGGTTACTTTAACTGAGTCGGGCGAAAAGGTTGCCGTCCACATCATCCGTAAGCACCGGCTTTGGGAATATTTTTTGTTAGAAAAGCTGGATTTTAAATGGGATGAGGTACACGAAATGGCCGAAGAAATGGAGCATATATCATCCGTTGAACTGATAGACCGTTTGGATAAGTTTATGGACTATCCTCGCTACGACCCCCATGGTGACCCTATACCCGACCGTGATGGCAACTTTAAAAAACACGAGCTCAAGCCAATAGCGGTACTTCAGGTTAATGAAAGCGGGGTTATATCGGGTGTGCGCGATCACTCGGCTCCGTTTTTGCAATACCTGGAAAAACAAAACCTTACTATCGGCAAAAAAATAAAAGTTATTGAAATTATTGACTACGACCACTCTATGATATTACAGGTTGAACAAAACCAAACACACATAAGCCGCGAAGTGGCTAAAAATTTACTGATCGCTATATGAGTACCGGTTATAACGAATCATTAGGCAATGTACACGGCTCGGTAACTACCGAAAATAAAACCGGCTGGAAAAGAATACTGGCCTTTATTGGCCCGGCCTACCTGGTTAGCGTAGGCTACATGGACCCGGGCAACTGGGCTACAGATATTGCCGGAGGCAGCGCTTTTGGCTATAAACTGATCTGGGTACTTTTTGCATCAAACCTTATTGCTTTGCTGCTGCAATCATTAAGCGCTAGGCTGGGCATTGTGCGCGGGCTTGATTTGGCGCAGGTATCAAAAAACACCTATCCGCGCTTTATAAATTTCTGCCTGTATATACTGGCACAATTAGCCATTATAGCCTGCGACCTCGCTGAGATCATCGGCATGGCAATTGGCTTGCAATTGCTGTTTAATTTGCCATTGATATGGGGTGTTTCGCTTACCATAACCGACACTTTGCTCATGCTTTTTTTGATGAACAAAGGCATGCGTAAGCTGGAGGGCTTTATTGTATCGATGATATTTATTGTAGGCCTCTCTTTTTTAATAGAAATGTTTATTGTAACGCCTGATGTAAAAGAGGTAGCTAAAGGATT
>DATJJI010000124.1:0-20532 GCA_035492275.1 Mucilaginibacter sp. | reverse complement strand
CGGCTTTGGTTAAACGCTGCGGAAAGGAGTTTTGCAGCGTGGTTTTATTCTGCCTGAAACAAATAAGATTGTTGTAATGAAACACCAGGTCGGCCAGGTTGGGGTAAAGATTGTTTTTATCGAAACGGCGGTTTATTTCCTGCAGGTAATCTAAAAGTACATACTTTTTATACTCAAAATCTATTGATCCTTCTATAAACCAGTTAACCCCTAATGACTTCATTTTATTCATCTCCTTTACATGCCTATTAAATTAAACAAAAATGACCAATTTTGCAACATGCCTAACGGAACCCTTTTTTTAATACCTGTGCCGCTTGCCGATGATGCCGCGGACAAAACATTTACGCCTTACCTGGTTAATACTATTAACAGCATTAACGAGTACATTGTTGAGAATGAAAAAACAGCGCGCCGGTTTTTGAAAGAGGCAGGCCTTAAAACCCCGCAAAGCGAATTGACCATTCATGATTATGGCAAACATAACCGCGGTGGTAGCCTGAAGCCTTTTTTTGCAGGCTTACAATCGGGCAAGAATGTTGGGCTGATGAGCGAAGCGGGCTGCCCCGGTATTGCTGACCCTGGTGCCGACATTGTAGCCGAGGCGCACAAACGTAATATTAAAGTGGTACCATTGGTTGGCCCAAGTTCTATTTTGCTGGCGCTGATGGCGTCGGGTTTTAACGGGCAAAGTTTTGCTTTTGTGGGCTACTTGCCTATTGATAAATTATTACGCAGTAAACGCATCAGGGAACTGGAAGGCCTGGCCGACAGATTGGACCAAACCCAGATATTTATTGAAACGCCGTTCCGCAATAACCCCTTGCTGGAGGAGCTGTTAAAAACAGGCCACCCAAAAACCAAACTATGCATTGCCAGTAATCTTACCGCCGCCGATGAGTTTGTGCAAACCAAAACCATCGCCGAGTGGCAAACCCAGGTGCCCGATCTGCATAAAAAGCCAACTATTTTTATGATCTCGCGTTCTGTTTAAATGCAAATTACCCAGCAGCATACCCAGGTTTTGATAATTGGCGCGGGCCCGTCAGGATTGATGATGGCCGCTCAGTTGCTGCGGCATGGTGTGCAGCCAATTATTATTGACAGTAAACTGGGGCCAACGGATCAATCAAAAGCATTAGCGGTACAGGCCCGCTCGCTGGAAATATACCGGCAGATGGGTGTGATCGATAAAATTATTAGAGGCGGTAAACAAGCCGGGGGTGTCGCATTTAATGAAGATGGCAGGCAGATGGCTACACTAACCATGACCGATGTTGGTAAGGTTGACACCAAATTTCCGTTTATTCACCTATATCAGCAAAGCAAGAACGAGCGCCTGCTGCTCGACTATTTAACACAGCATATATGCCCCGTTTATTGGGACACGAATTTAATATCGCTTAAACAAACTGCGGATAAGGTAGAGGTACAACTACAGTCGGGCACCGAAACCATTACGCTTACCTGCGACTGGCTGGTGGGTGCCGATGGGGCGCATAGTGCGGTGCGCAAACAACTGCAAATACCTTTTAACGGCGATACCTACGCGCATGAATTTTACCTGGCTGATGTGGAGCTCAATAATAAAGAATTGGGCGATACCCGGGTCGAGCTCTACCTGTCAAAAAAAGGCTTCGCGGGCTTTTTCCCGATGCCGGAGAAAAATTGTTACCGAATTATCGGTAATCTTCCGCAGGATGTTGAGCCGGGCGATGATCTGCAGATTAATGTTATACTACCGTATCTTGATGATATCACAAAAATGCACACCAATGTGGTGCATGTAAAATGGTTCACTACTTACCGGTTACACCACCGCATGGCCGATAACTTCAGGCAACAACGCTGCTTTTTAGTGGGCGACGCGGCGCATATCCACTCGCCGGTTGGCGGGCAGGGCATGAACACCGGCTTGCAGGATGCCTATAACCTGGCCTGGAAACTGGCGGGTGTGGCTAATGGACAATTAAAGGAAACTGTTTTAGCTACCTATGCCGCCGAGCGGATGCCGGTTGCTAAACAATTGCTTAACACTACTGACAGCGTTTTCAAGATCATCATGTCGACCAGTTGGTTTACCATGTTATTTAAAAAATGGGTAATGCCGCGGGTGCTTAAATTTGCCTGGAGTAAAGCCAACTGGCGCGAGGTATTTTTCAGGCGGGTATCGCAAATTTACATTAGCTATCGCGATAGTGCTATCAGCCTGAATTTAAGCCATGCCGAAAACATCAAGGCTGGCGACCGCCTGCCCTACCTGAAAGTTTTTGATGAAAAAAAACAAACAGAAACCGACCTGCATGAATGGTGCAGCAAACCGGGTTTTACCTTGATTGTGTTAGGCAAATTACAGGAGATAGACCTGTTCGCACTCGCCAAGTGGATCACCCAAAGCTATGGGGCCAATCTTAATTTTTTCTACCTGCCACCATCCACCAAAAACGCCGAAGTATTTAAAACTTTTGAGGTAAAAGAGGGTAAAAAGAAAGCGCTGATTATTCGTCCTGATATGCACATTGGCCTTGTTAATGATGTGGTAGATATTGATATGATGGATAATTATCTGAACAACGTATTGGGCTTAACAAAGAACTCATAGTCAACGTACAAGGCTAAAATTTGCTATATTGCAGCGCCCATGAAAAAAATACATATCCGAATAAAAAAAAGCATCCTGTTTATGATTGATGTTTTTTATCCGCTATTCAAAAACATTTTCACTTTACAAACTTTCAGATATGCGGCCTGCGGTGGTGTAAACACTTTGCTTGATATTGGCCTTTTTAGCTTTAATTATAACATCGTATTTAAAAAGCACAATTTTATTTTTGGCGATATTACGATGAGCCCGCATATCGCTTCGGCAGTACTGGCTTTTTGTATTACTTTACCAACGGGCTATTACCTTAACCGGTATGTAGTTTTCCAGCAATCGGGGTTGCGCCGGCGTAGCCAGTTATTTCGCTATTGCCTGGTAGTATTTATGTGCGTTTTGCTTAACCTAATATTTCTTAAACTTTTTGTTGATATGCTGGGATGGTATCCTACACCATCAAAAATATTAACTACGCTAATTGTTATTGTTTTTAGTTACGTAAGCCAAACTTTTTTCTTCTTTAAAACTCCGGCAAAACAAAGCGCATAAAACAAACGCCCCGGTAAACCGGGGCGTAGCCAATCAAAATAAACCTCATCAAATTTTGATCTTAAACTGTTAGGGGTATCAATGTATATTTTTAATTATTGTTGATGTGTACCGGCACAAAGGCTTTAGTTAAAGGCTTGCTCTGTATATAAAACTCCATGATTGACAAATTTGGCTGCATTTTTAATATAAATGTTTCGGCAGTTTTATCTTCATCAAACTCACCTACGGCCAGTACCATGTAATCGCCAATGATCTCGAACAGCGTCAGCGTTTCGGTCATGTAATTAATGGCCAGTTTATGGGCATCTTTATTGGTCAGGTCCGATTCGATCAACTCAAACTTTGCCACATCAAAAGGAACGCCGCTGTTAATATTATCTTTAAGCGCAGGTATTTTATTATCGAGTGCGGCGATCAAATTACCCGCGGCAAAGCTTATTTTATAATGCAATGAATTTGCCCTGCCGTCGTGAGCTTTTAACTGGGTAAACGTTGTCAGGTCGCCAGCCGGGTTGTAGGCCTGCGATTTCAGTTTAAATTCATCATACGTAACATTAAATACGTTACGCTCAAAGCTACCGGTTGATGACGCATCGATCACCTGCCTGTACAATAGTTTTATTAATGCAGTTCTCATATCCTATAAAAATTATAAAGCCAAACCAATAGTAAAAGTTCCTGAATACCCTGCCGACACGCTGCCCATCAGCGAGATGGTTTCGTTTGCCAGGTCGGTAGTGGAGTTACCAAACACGCTGTCTTTCGCGTTGCGGGTAGTGTTTATTCCGTGTGCGGCATATAAACTTGATATCTGCACCACATCTGATATGGATTCAGGAAATGCCATCTGCGTAGTTTTCTTCAACACACCATTTATAAATACCTCGAAATGAACGTGAGTGGCCCGGCCGCTGTACCAACCCGGATAAATAGTAGTGAATTTTAATTGTCCGTTACTGTCTGTTGTTTGGTATCCCCTTAACCAGGTTTTACCTACGTAGCTTTGTGTGCCCAGCACGCCCGGCTGGTTGCTGTAGCCTGAGTAGTAGCCATCTTTATTGCATTGCCACATATCAACCCGCACGCCCGATACGACATTACAGTTACTGTTCGTATTTACAACGATGATGGTCAATGAAAGCGGAACGCCGGTTTGCCCTTCGGTTACATCAACACGCGCTAATGGATTGTTTGCCTCGCCACCCGCATACGGGAACGGCCCCTCTTCCTCTGTCGGTGCCACAACGCAGCTGCCATTGGTAGAAGTTAAGCTGGTGCTTGAACCTGTAGTTGTAGTAGTTGATGTAGACGAGGCGGCTGCCGACTCTTTTTTACAGGCATCAATTAACATTGGGCCTGAGGCTGCGGCTACCGCAAATGCTCTCAGAAAGTTTTTCCGTTCCATGATCTATTGATTTAATGATAAACCAAAAGTGGAAATACTTTTATGGGCGTTATAACAGGTATCGGTGAATAGTCTTTTTGTATCGATAAATAGTAAAAAACTTGTTACAAAAATTGCACTTAAGTTCAGTTCTTTCCCCAATCCTTTACAAAATCGGCATAACTATCGCTTATAGGGAGTTGTATATTGTTCAAATAAACCTTTCGGTTTTGTATGGAGTGCACTTTATCAACGGCCACAATATAACTGCGGTGAATACGCTTAAATTGATCATGAGGTAATTTCTCTAACACCTTTTTCAACGGCATTAAAGTAAGTATGGGGTTGCCTGCAGGCAAGTGTATTTTGATGTAATCTTCCATACTTTCAATATATTCTATATCGCACAGGTTGATCTTTACCATGCGATATTCTGAATATACATACAAGCTGTCTTCGTGCTGCTCTTTCTTTATGCCCTTTTTATACTGATAATAATCAAGCGCTTTATCAACCGCTTTACTAAAACGTGAAAAGTCGACCGGCTTTAACAGATAATCAATAGCCTCCAGCTCAAAACCTTCAAAGGCGAAGTTTTTATAGGCGGTTACAAATATCACCATGGGCTTATGCTCAAGTGAGCGCACCAGGTCAATCCCGGTAATATCGGGCATATTGATATCAACAAACAAAAGATCAACGGGCGTATGTTTCAGGAATTCGGCGCCAGTAATGGCATCCTCAAAAGTATGCAGCAGGGTTAACGCCGGCACACGCGATACATATTCTTTAACCAGCGCCAATGCCAATGGCTCATCATCAATGGCTATACATTTTAGCTGCGTCATAATTTAAGTTTGCAATATCAGTAAAACGGTATATAACTGCCCGTCGTTACTAATATCCAAAAAATATTTATCAGCATATAAATGATCGAGCCGTTGTTTGGTGTTTTTTATGCCGATGCCTGTACGGCTACTCTCGGCGCGCGCGGCAAATACCTGGTTCTGGCAAAAAAAATGGATCTGGTTATCATCCATATCAATGCTGATATTAACAAACGATGGCTCATGTTTACTGATGCCGTATTTAAATACATTTTCAACAAAGGTCATCATCACTAAGGGTGGTATCCTTTTAAAAGCCATGTTACCTGTTACCGCAAATTCAATTTTGGTATTCTTCCCGGTGCGTAAGCGCTGCAGTTCAATATAGTCGGCTATACAATCAATTTCACTTTGCAGCGGTACAAAATCCTCGGTCACATCATCAGTTACATAACGCATAATGTTCGATAATTTCATAATACTATCGGCTGTATATTCATTTTTAGTAACTGCCAGCGTGTAAATATTATTCAAGGTATTGAACAAAAAATGCGGGTTTATCTGCGCTTTTAAAAACGACAGTTCGGCGCTGGCTTTGTCGGCCTCGGCACGGGTTGCACGCTGTTCGGTAAGCTGCCATTGTTCAACGGTTTTTGTGGCGGTACTTAATGCCATAATCATTAAAAACAGAAACAAACTGGTAACATCAATACGATGCTGACGTGGGCCGTGCGGTGGCCCACCGGGACCATGATCATCATTCCTGAATCCGGGACGGTGGTCATCAAATTGTGGTTGACGGTGACCATCAGGCGGCGGAGGCGGGCCCATGTGTTGTTCTGTGTGCTCATTTCCGTCCCATGAACTGCGCAATAACCTGTCGAACGGCTTTAAAAAATAGACACAGCTAAACAGCACCAATGCAATAATGGCATAATCAAGATAATGCTTCTTTAAGAAAAAACGGGGAATAATAAACCGCGTATTTAAATAGAAAAGAAAAATATAGGTAAGGCAAAACACCCAATACGGGGTTGTATGTAATAGTTGGAGCGTATTAACCGACTGCGGCCCTTCGCTCAAAAACACCAGCGGAAAAGCCATAAATAACGCCCAGCCAGCAATATGTATAATAACCGTAAAGGCCTTAAAATTACGCATGCGTAAAGTAAGCTATTTTAATTACGATAAACAGGGAAGGTATCGATGAACGGCCCGAATGTATAGGTTAATCAGCCATGTATGGTTTCGGCCTTACCGTAGTTTTTAACTACCTGTGCCTCGTAAGCCAGGAATTCCTTCCAGCGTTTATCTACATCAATATGCACGGCATATTTTTTGGCGAGGTTAATGAACATGCTATAGTGCGTGGCCTCGCTTATCATCAGCTCATGATAAAATTCGGCCAGTTGGGGGTCATTAATATTTTCAGAAAGCACCTTAAAACGTTCGCAGCTACGGGCCTCTATCATGGCCGAAAACAACAAGCGGTCTATCAACTGCGCTTCCCTGCCGCCGCCAATAATGATAAATTTACGCAGCTCGTTCACGTAATCGTCTTTACGCTCGCGGCCAAGTACATAGCCACGCTGCAAAATAATTTCGTGTACCCGTTTAAAATGCTCCATTTCCTCACGCACCAAATCGGCCATTTGCTGTACAAGGTCGCTCAGGTTAGGGTTTTGAACGATGAGCGTGATGGCGTTGCTGGCAGCTTTTTGCTCACAAAAAGCATGATCAATCAGCAACTCTTCAATATTGCTTTCCACTACATTTTTAACCCAGGTAGGGTCGGTAGGTAATTGTAGTTTCAGGATCGTTTTTTCGCTCACAAAGCAAAGGTACGAGTTAATGTTTATTGGTAAAAGTTGAGGGAGAATTTCTTCATATACCTGCATAATGCACTAAATAGGCATCTGCGGCCTTCACGCGTTGAGATTGCTTCGTTCCCCGCAAAGACGTGTGAACAAATAATTTTACCCTACTCTATCTTCTTATAATCATCCCTCTCTCTATTCGGGTCAAAATGAATGCCTGGAGTTAACCAGTACAGCAGCACCACGCGTGAATATCTGAAATTGAATGGTGATAACAGAACCGATACGCCCAGCAAAGCCCCTACATATAACCACGGATTATGGCTGCCGGTTAAAACATATATGGCTACTGCCATGCTCACCATTTCGGCAATGTTAAATGCGTAACTTACAAACATGGCCACATAAAAATAGCCCGGCTCAATCTCGAAAGTAAAGCCGCAGTGCGGGCATTGCGTATTCATTTTCTGTGACGAAAGGCTGTACATGTTATTGGCGAACATATCGCCGCGGCGGCATTTTGGGCATTTGGCATGTGTGGCGGCTGAGAGTGCTGATACTGGCATAGGTGCGTTATTTAATAGCGTGTTCGTGACTGTGATTGGTTTTTCTGAATTCCTCGGGGGTTAATCCGGTTTGTTTTTTAAAGAACTTGGTGAAATAGGAGTTATCAGCAAAATTGAGCTGATTGGCTATTTCGAGTACGGTAAGGTCATTGTTAATAAGCAAGCGTTTTGCTTCGAGCGCTATGCGATTGCGTATTACTTCGCCTGCCGATATCCCCAGCACATCATTACAAAGCGCGTTGAGATGATTGGGTGTAATATAAAGCAATTCGGCATATTGCTTTGGCAGTTTGATGGTGGTGTAATTTTTCTCTATCAGTTTTTGAAAGCTGCGCAGTAAAGTATAATTGTATGATGGTATGGTAGTATTCACGGTACCCATACTCAACCGCGCTATGCTGATAAATAGTTGCAGCATGATAGAGCGGATCATATCCATCTCTAATGGCCTTAACTCTTCGGTTTCGGTAATCAATTCTTCAAACAGGCCGATGATCTTTTTTTGCTGACCGGCAGGCACATCAATTACCGCGTCTTTTATAATTCCGGTAAAAAACGGAAACTCCTCCAGGTAATTCGCCTTCAATAAAAACGACTGAAAAAAAGGCACCGAAAAGTTAATGATATAACCATCCACCTCGCCTTCAAAAGCCCAGTTATGTACTTGTCCGGGTATCATAAAATATACCTGGAACGGTTTTACAGGCACGTGCTCAAAATCGATGGTTTGTGAGCCGCCTCCTTTGGTAAAAAACACCAGATGATAAAATGAGTGTTTGTGCGGCAAGTGCAGGTTGCGGTGGCTTTTCAAATACGGGGCAAACCTGTTTATTAAAATATCCTCCTGTTTTTGGGTCAGGCTGCAAATATCATAAATGGGGATGCTCGTTTTCATTACTCAAAGGTAAGTGGTAACAACCAGCTTTAATGGTAATGTTCAGGGCAATTATGGTATTTTTTACTGATTTATGGTTTTGGATAAATTATACTATGGCCGTAAAAGTAATTTCCTGCACATCCTTTTTCCAGATCGCGTTGCCCAGGGCTTGCAATTGCGGCAAATCTTCATCATAAACTTTGGCGAATATATTGCAGCAATCAAGCCCACGGCCCTCACCGTAATAAATGCCCATGCAGTTGACCGTTTTTGTACGTTTGGCATTTTGCGGGCCATATACTACTTCACCAATCTCTGTAAAAAGCGATGCGTTTTCCTGTATCACATCCAGTGGCGGCGCGTCATCAATCCATATTTCCTGGCCCGATACGCGGGCATGCATAAATGTGCGGGTAAAGGGCAGCAGCTTTACAAATGCGGCACAGGTTATGGGTGCATCATCTACGTAAAGTTTAAAACGTATGGTTATGTTATCTGCTGTAATTAAAACAAAGCTTTGCATGTTACTAAATTAATACATTTTCAACCCCGTCAAACCTATCCGCGGTTTTTTAGGTTATCTACTAAAAAGAATAAAAATGTTCAGTATATATTATAAAATATGGGCCGACGCCATATCGCACGAACGTGCTAAAAAAGCAAAAAAAAGCAGCTGGCAAACGGCTACCCTTATAACTATCTCGTTATTGCAGGGAATTAATTTACTTACCATATTACTTTTTATACGCTTAATCAGCCATAATACTTACCCGGTAATATTCCCGCTGCATGTGTTTAACCGGGCGGGCATGAATACCTTTTGCTCTTTAGCTTTAACCTACTTTATTCCCTTCGTTATTATTAATTACCTACTGATATTTTATGATCATCAATATGATGAGGTAGTGAAAACATACGGTGATAAACAGGGCAAACTGTACCGTGCCTATACGCTGATCAGCGTTGGCATTATTTTAATTCCGTACCTCATCAGGCTTATACTATTTTAAGCCTGGCTTTTGGGTTTTTCTATCTGTTGATAAAGGCTTTGTAAAACATCATCAGGTAACCGCTCGCCCGATACCTGCTGCCAGTTTTCGCCATGATGTAGTATGGCTATAATATCGCCGTTCTTTGCCACCAAAAAATCACCATCACGCGGAATGATCTCAAACCCCGTTAACCCGCCATTATAATAGGCTTGTACATAAAAACTATTATTATCCATAACCCACCTTTTATTAATAAGACAAACCGGCTTTAAAAAATGTTTAGCCTAATATTGTTTAAAACAAACCACCGTATAGTTTACTTTTATCATAACATTTTGCCCCAATTAATAAACCATGTCAAAACTTACCGAACGAATAAAAACCTTTAATGCCCCACTACTGCCTGAAATGGTGCAGCTAAAATATGAGGCCATGGCCGAGAACGCCTTCCGCTTTTTCAGGGGCACCTGTCATTTATTTTATGAGGATGTTGCTACATCACCTGCATTACCGCTTACGCCACTTACCTGGATCTGCGGCGACCTTCACCTTGAAAATTTTGGCAGCTTTAAAGGTGATAATAAGTTGGTTTATTTTGATTTGAACGATTTTGATGAAAGCCTGCTGGCCCCGGCAAGTTATGAACTGATCCGCATGCTCACCAGTATTTTTATTGCTTTTGATAACCTGGATATTGAAGCGGTTAAGGCCGAAAAAATGGCCCAATTATTTTTGAAAAACTATGCCGCAACATTAGCAAAAGGCAAAGCAATTTATATTGAGCCCCGCACCGCGAAAGGGATAGTCTGCGATTTTTTAACCGCTGCGGATAAAAGCACCGAGAAGGATGTGATTAAAAAACGCACCATCAGCAAAAAAAACAAGATCATGCTCTCGTTAAAAGATGAGCGCCATTTTAAAGTAGATAAGAAATTACGGCAGGAACTTAAATTACACATTAACGAATGGATAGCCAACAGCAGCGACGGGCCATATAATTATGAGGTTAAGAGCATAATTTTTAGGTTGGCCGGTACCGGGAGCCTGGGCCTGAAAAGGTATTTATTTTTACTGAAAAGCACGAACACCAAAAATAAATACCTGTTTGTAGATATGAAGCAGGCCAGGTCATCATCTGTGTTACCTTATACCCTAGTACAGCAATTGGATTGGCCAACAGAGGCCGATCGCATTATCAGCATACAACAGCGAATGCAAAATGTATCGGCATCCTTGTTAAGCACTACTATCTTTCGTGAAGAGGCTTACGTTATCCAGGAACTTCAACCGGTAAAAGACACCATAAAATTTAAATTACTGAAAGACCAATATCGTGATATTTACCAGGTGATCGATGATATGGCCGCGCTTACAGCCTCGGCCCAATTACGCAGTGGGGGCATGCAGGGTTCGGCAATTATTGATGAGCTAATGGCCTTTGGCAAAGACCAAAGCTGGCAGGAGCATCTGGTGAAATATGCAAAAAAGTACGCGGCAAAAGTTAAACGCGATTACAAACATTACCTGGAAGATTATAAGGCAGGTAAATTATCGGCTGATTAGCAGGTTTTCTTACTGCTGCAGTATGTAACAATCTGCTGACCTTTACACGCACATACGGGTTCTTTGTATATTTAACTCAACCAATTAATAACTTATATTATGAAAGATAATCGCAGAGACTTTATCAAAAAAAGTACTTCGCTCGCAGCCGCATTGTCGTTAGGCGCCGTAGGTGCGTCGGCAGCTACGCCAAAAGCAGATCATAAAACAGAATTTGCATTACCAAAAGGCAAAAAATGGTCAGACCTTGTTGAAGGTCCGGATACACCGAAAATGACCATGAGCGTTAGCCCGAACTCTGACCTGTCGACCTTAAAATCAATTAAACAGTTTGGTTGCGACTATGTGCACATGACCGGCCCGCGCCTGCCCTGGACCAAAGAAGGCATACAAGCCATAGTGGACCGTTATAAAAAAGAGGGGCTTACCGTTATTAATATTATGGTAACATTTTCGGGCGCTATAATTCATGGTACCGAGGGCCGCGACGAAGAAATAAAACAAGTACAGGATGCTTTACGCGCCGCAGGCGCGGCAGGAGTGCCGGTAGTTGAGTATAACTTTTACTCGCATCGCGCGGTTGAGGGTTATTACGATGTGGTGGGCCGTGGCGGCATACAATATTTAGGATACGATTATTACCGTAAGGGCCAGCCTAATCCTGCTGATAACAAATGGAACTACAAAAGAAACCGTACAGCCGAGGAAGAGAACATGGCCATGGTTGACCTGAAACCTACCGAAAGGGAACCCGCTCAAACTGCCGCGAAAGCCTGGGAAAATATCAGCTATTTTTTGAAAGCAGTTATCCCGGTTGCCGAGCAGGCTGGTGTTAAAATGGCGCTGCATCCTAATGATCCGCCGCCGCCAATGAGCCGTGGTTCTGAGCAGATCATGTCGACCTTTAAAGATTGGAAACACTTATTCGATATTGTTGACAGTCCTGCCAACGGCATGACCTTTGACTGTGGCGTATCAACCGAAATTGGTGAAAACGCTGTTGAAGTTGCCCGCTATATGCTATCAAGAAACCGCATAAACCACGTGCACTATCGTAATGTTATTGTTGATACCCCACGCACTAAATATTTAGAGGTAATGATAGATAACGGCAACGTTGATATGATGGCCGTGATGTACGAGCTGGTAAAAGGCAAATATAAATACGGCATATGGGCCGAGCACCCGCGCGATAACGAGTTTGACACCACACACAATAGCCACGGTTTCGTATCGTACTTATACAACCAATCATACGCCCGTGCCATGATGCAGGCCTGCCTTGCATTACAATCAGGCTGGAAACCATAATCTCACCCCAACCCAACCCCTCTCCTTTGGAGAGGGGCTTTTTTATACTTACCCTCTTTCCGCCGAAGGCGAAGAGAGGGTGGTCGAGCGAAGCGTAGACCGGGTGAGTTATCGCCACGAGTAAACATCAGTTAAAAATAAATTATGAAAGATAACCGCAGAGACTTTATCAAAAAAGGCACTTCATTGGCTGCCGCATTATCATTAGGAGCGGTAGGCGCTTCGGCATCTCCGCTTGTTAGCGATAATACGGTTGCTGTCCCGGCGGCGCATAAAGTAGCTTGGCCGGTAATTGAAGGCCCCGACACGCCAAAAATGACCATGAACGTGGGCTTGAATGATCCGATGTCGAAAGTAAAGGCCATTAAACAATTTGGTGCCGATTACGTGCACATGGCCGGCCCACGCCTGCCCTGGACGAAGGAAGGTATACAAACCATCGTAGATAAATATAAAGCCGAAGGGTTAACCGTCATTAACATGATGGTCAATTTCTCTGGCGATATAATTCACGCCGGGTCAGGTCGTGATGAGGAGATAAAACGTGTGCAGGATGCTATTGTAGCGGCCGGTGCAGCGGGTATCCCGGTAGTTGAGTATAATTTTTACGCGCACCGCCTGGGCGAGGGTTATTATAATGTAGAGGGCCGTGGCGGTTCGGGTTATTTGGGTTATGATTATAACCGGGTAAATCCTAAAACCGGCATCGCCCCGAAAGATCTTCCCCCAACCGAGCGCGAGCCCGCCATGAAAAAAGAAGAGCTTTGGGCAAACATCGCCTACTTCTTAAAAGCGGTTATACCCGTTGCCGAAAAAGCAAATGTGAGGCTGGCGCTGCATCCTAATGATCCGCCTGCACCCATAAGCCGGGGCTCCGAGCAGATCATGAAATCATTTGCCGATTGGAAACACCTGTTCGACCTGGTTGATAGCCCTGCCAACGGCATGACCTTTGATTGCGGTGTATCTACAGAAATTGGTGAAGATGCCGTTGAAGTAGCTAAATATATGCTATCGCGCAACCGTATTAATCATGTGCATTTCCGCAATGTGATCGTTGAGGCCCCATCAACCAAATATGTAGAGACCTTCCCCGATAACGGGCAGGTAAATATGTTTGCCGTTATGCAAACACTGGTTCGCGGGAAATACAAGTTCGGGATATTTGCCGAGCACCCGCGCGCCAACGAAATTGACAAGGAGCGCGGCGGCGATTTTATATCGTACATCTATAACCAGGCCTACGCCCGGGGGGTATTTCAATCGGTATTGACTTTAGAAAAAGGTTATAAAGCTTAAGCAGATGAAAAACGATCGCAGAAACTTTATTAAAAAAGGGGCATCGCTGGCAGCAGTGTTAACAGCAGGCGGAGCCGGAGTTTTTGCGTCAACATCCGCGGCAGCAAACCCAAAAGTGGCCTGGCCGGTAACCGAGGGGTCCGATACTCCAAAAATGACCATGAATGTTAACGCTAATGATTCATTAGTGAAAATACGGGCCATAAAACAGTTTGGTGCCGACTATGTGCACATGGATGCCCCCGCCCTGCCCTGGACACAGGAGCAGATACAAGCCATCGTCGACCGTTTTAAAGCCGAAGGCCTGACCATTATTAATCATCGCATAGTTTTACCCCCAAGCATTCTGCACAATATGCCGGGAAGGGATGAAGACATTAAAAAAGTACAGGATGCTATACGTATTACCGGCAAGGTAGGCATACCTGTTATTGAATATAATTTTTATTCGCATCGCTTACGCGAGGGTTATTATAACGGTGTGGGGCGAGGTGATGCCCGTTATCTTTGTTTTGATTACAATCGCAAAATGCCCAATCCGGCTGATAACAACTGGAACGAGCCCCGCGACCGTAAGCCCAATGAAATGGCCTACGCAGCCAGCGAACTGAAAGCTAATGCAAATGAGCCCGCTACAGATGAAGCACATTTTTGGGCCAATCTTTCTTATTTCCTTAAAGCCATCATTCCGGTTGCCGAGCAATTGGGTGTAAAAATGGCTTTGCATCCTAATGATCCGCCGCCGCCTTTAAGCCGCGAATCGGCACAGCCCATGGGTAGTTTTGCCGGCTGGAAAAAGATGCTGGATATAGTTGACAGCCCTGCCAACGGCATGACGTTCGATTGCGGCGTATCAACCGAAATTGGTGAGAATGCTATTGATGTGCTGCATTATATGGCTGCCCGAAACCGCATTAATCATATGCACTTTCGTAATGTGTTGGTTGATACGCCACGGATAAAATATATCGAAACCTTCCCCGATAACGGGCAGGTAAACATGTTCGCGATAATGCAGGAACTGGTGCGCGCCAAATACAAATACGGCATATTTGCCGAACATCCGCCGGGGAATATTATCGACAAAGAACGCGGCGGCGATTTTATAGGTTATATTTATAATCAAGGCTATGCCCGCGGGGTGCTGCAATCAGTACTTACGGTTGAAAAAGGGTACAAGGGTTAAATCAATTATAAACAGAAATATTTTTATTGATACCAGCAATTGCTTCGCTGCTATCTGAATTAAGGGTATGAAAAAAAACCTCATTCTCGCTGTTTTAATTTTGCCCCTCATGATGGTGGTTGGCTTTAAGCAACAGCAAAGGCCGCGTTTAGCATTAGGCGTAGTGGGGCCTATAGAATGGGACAGCGCCATCTATGCGTCGGGATACCGGATGATAGGTGAATCGGTGAGTAAAATACTTTCACCAGCATTAACAGAGCAGCGTTTCAGAAACAACATCGCCAAAATAAAACAGGCGCGGTGCCGGGTATATATGTGCAATATTCTGTTTCCACCCGAAATGAAAATTGCCGGCCCCAATGTTAACGAACAGCGTGTACTGGCCTATGCCGACAGCGTTTTTTTACGGGCCGACCAGGCCGACATACGCCTTATAGTTTTGGGCAGCGGCACTGCCCGCCGCATACCTGATGGCTATGACGCTCAGAAAGCACAAGCAGATTTCACCCTTCTGTGCGGCAAGCTGGCGCGACTGGCCCAAAAGCATAATATCATGCTCGCGCTCGAAAGCCTGGAGAAAGCTGAGACTAATTTCCTGCTTACCTTAAAATCAACAGCACAGGTGGTACGGGCGGTTAATAATCCGCACTTTAAACTTAATGTGGATATTTACCACATGAGCCGCGAAAACGAATCGCCGCAAAGTATTATTGATGCGGCCGACCTGCTGATACACTGCGAGATCGCCGAAAAAGAAAACCGCACGTTCCCGGGCGTGAAGGGCGATGATTTTAAACCTTACCTGCGCGCGCTTAAAAAAGCCAATTATAAAGGCCCCATTTTTATTGAGCCCGGCGGCAAATACACAACTGCCGATATGCAGACCGGATTTAAATACCTTAACCGCGAATTGGACGAGGTTTATGCTGAAATGTAATTAAAAAGGGGCTGCTTAAAAAAAGCAACCCCTCTCCGCTATTAATTAATTGTGATCTTTCAACTAAACTAAAGCCTCGGCTTCAACCCTGTCGCGCAGCGCTTTTACGTAGCCTACGCTAAAAGGCCAGGCATTGCCGCCTGCCATATCCGGCACGTGGTCAGGAAACAGTACGCCATCAAAATTCACTTTTTTAAGCGCTTTCATAATGGTGTACATGTTGGTGTAGCCACTATCAACAAAAGTCTCGATAAAATGCGGTATCGGCATTTCAATATTGCGGAAATGTATCTTGAATATTTTTTTCTGCGCGCCAAAATACTCTATCATTTCTACCGGCGTTTTGCCCACCGTATCGCCGCCTTCCATCCATGAACCTACGCAAAGGCACAGGCCCACGTTAGGGCTGTTGGCAATATCCAGCGCTTTTTTATAACGCTCAAAATGACTGAATATACGCGGCACACCAGCCAGTTTTGGTATCGGTGGATCGTCTGGGTGTATGCCTATCCTTACATTATTTTCCTCGGCTACCGGGGCCACCTGCCTGATAAAATATTTCCAGTTTTCCCATAATTCCTCCTCGGTATATTCACGGCCATGTGACAGCGGCGGATAAAACGTTGACTTTGCCCAGCGGCCATGATTAGGGCCATATTGATTAAATGAACGCGCACCGGCGCCGCCACGGGTAGTTTCGCGCGGCGAATCCCATATGCCGTTACCCATGTGGGCATAGGTGGTATAGGTTACACCCGCTTTACCCAGGTTGCGTAAATGTTTTTTGTATTCTTCAATTTTTTCGTCGCGGCCGGGCAGGTTCAGTACAATTTTGTCTTGGTTGTGCACGGCGCTATTGCCCATGCAGTATACATTGATACCGGCTTCGGCAAAATGTTTTTTGGTGCCGATGTAGTACTCGGCATTATCGTTCGGCGGATCTATCCATACCGTAACATCCTCAATACCCATTTGGCGGTAAAAGGTCATGCCGCTTGCCGCCATCCGGGCATTAGGCTGCATAATGATCCTGATGGTCGATTTTTTATGCGGCTGTTGCATCAGCACCGATTCAAGCCTGTCTTTTAATTCCGGATCAACCGGGCCGCCTATAGCCGCGCCTATACCGCCGGCAGACGCTGCTGCTATCGCGATACTTTTTTTGATAAAGTCTCTGCGGTTATCGCTCATGATTTATTTGATTTTTTAGTGATCATTGGTTGTTCAATTGCTGCCTCTTCTTCTACACGGTCGCGCAGGCATTTTACGTAGCCTATGGTCCAGGCCAGGCCAGGGTCATAAGCGCCGTTTGCATTACGGCCGCCGCCTACGCCCGCGGTTATCATCTGCGGAATATTTTCGGCTATCAGCACACCGTCAAAGTTTATCTTTTTCAGCGCCTTCATCACCTTATAAATATCTGCATAGCCATTGTCTACAAATGTGGCGGTATAATGCGGCAGCGGTTGGTCAACATTGCTTACACGTACCTTGAATAGTTTTTTCTGCGGACCAAAATAATCTATCATCCCTAAAACATCCTTACCCATTTTGTTGCCGCCCTCTATCCAGGTGCCTACGCTCAGGCAAATACCTACGTTGGGGCTTTTAGCCAGTTCCAACCCGCGTTTATAGCCTTCAAAGCTGCTGAACAAGCGCGGCACTCCCGCCAGTTTTGGCACCGGTGGGTCGTCTGGCAATATGCCTATGCGTACATGGTTCTCTTCGGCCACCGGGGCTACTGCCCTGATAAAATGCTCAAAGTTATCCCACATTTCTTTCTCGGTATATTCGCGGCCATTCGATAATGGGCCGGTATATTTTTTATCGCCCCACTGTCCGGCTTTTTCGCCATCCATGTTCAAACTTTTTGCAACGGCGGTGGCGCGGGTAGTGGCGTTAGCCGAGTTCCATACCCCATTGGCCGAATGCGAATAAGTAGTATAAGTAATGCCTGCTTTTCCCAAATCCCGCAGGTGTTGTTTATAGCGCTCAATCCGTTCCTCACGGCCGGGCAGGTTTAATATAATCTTTTCATCATTTAACAACGATGGTATATTAATGCCGTAAACTTGAAGGCTGGCCTCGGTATAATACTTCTTACGCTCGTCGTAATAGTCGGCGTTGGCTTTGCTTTCATCAGGCGATAGTACCACATGGTTAAGCCCCATTTGCTTATAAAAGCTGGTTTGGGTGGCGTTTACATCATTAGGCGATTGCACAGCTATCCTGATCTTTGATGCCAGTGCCAGCTCCTGCAATGCGTTGCCGCTCACATTCTTTTTAGGCACGGGCTTGCCGGTAGCGGCTACAGCCGAACCTATGCCCCCAACGGACACCGCAGCCACAGAAACGCCGGTTTTTCTAATAAAATCTCTGCGATTTTCTTTCATGAAATAATGTATTAATCTAATTGGTTTATTGCATCAGGCAGAGGCCTGCTCATTATTATCCAATATTAATAATTAATACCGTGCGCTGTGCGTAAGCCTGCGTAAATTGATTGTTACAAGGATGGGACTGTAGAAATTGTACCGTATTGTAGCGAACATACCACTAACTGAAAACTGCCAACTGAAACGCTGCCATCCTTGTGGAAGTGTTTCACAAAAAATGTGAAACAGATGAAACACGTGAAACACTTTTTTTGAATAACTTATTGATGGATAGTCAATTAATAAAATAGTGTGAAACAAAATGAAACACTTTTACTGACAAAATCCGGACACCACGCGGTAACTCACCCGGTCTATGCTGCGCTGGACCACCCTCTCTTCCGCAAGCGGGAAAGAGGGTCTTTTTTAGAATATCCCAACCCTCTTTCTGCCGAAGGCGAAGAGAGGGTCGCGCGCGAAGCGTCGCGGGGTGAGTCATCGCCGTTTAGTCGAGCGTTATCTTCTGGTGCTGAAAAGGTATCTCCACATGCGCGAAGCCATGCTGGTTCAGCGTTTTAGCAAAATGCTGCTGTACATCGTATTCGCCATGCACCAGGAACACCTTTTTCACCAGTTTGGGGTTCTGGCACTTTAAAAAGTGCAGCAGATCCTCATAATCACCATGCGCACTCATTGATTTAATGGAGCGTACCTCGGCTTTTACTTCATATTTTTCGCCGAATATCCATACTTCTTTATCACCATGCAGCAGGTGGCCCCCCAGTGAGTTAGGCTCGCAGTAGCCTACAATTAAAATAGTGGTTTTACTACTGCCGATGTTATTTTTAATATGATGCTTTACCCTGCCCGCCTCGGCCATGCCCGATGAGGAGATGATCACACAAGGGCGCGGGTCATCATTAAGGGCGATGGATTCTTCGGTGGATTGCACAAAGCGTAATCCCTTAAAAGCGAACGGATCGTCGTCAACTTTTAAAACTGCATTCACATCGCGGTTATAAACTTCGGGATGATCTTTTAATATCTGGGTAGCTTTGTCTGATAGCGGGCTATCTACAAAATAAGGCACATCGGGCAATATGCCTTTTAGCTCTAACGAGTTTAATGCGTACAACAATTCCTGCGTACGGCCAACACTAAATGCCGGGATAATCACTTTACCCTTTTTAACCAGGCAGGTTTGTTTGATAACCTCCAGCAAAGCATCTTCAATGGGCTCTAATTGTTTATGTAATGAATCGCCATAAGTCGATTCCAGTAAAATATAATCGGCTTGGGGGAAACGCTGCGGGCTTTTAAGCAGCAAATCGCTATAGCGCCCAACGTCGCCGCTAAAGGTTATGTGTGTTTCTTTGCCGTTTTCGGTTACCACCAAATGCACCGCGCAACTGCCCAGTATATGCCCGGCATCGCTAAAGTGAAATTTTACATTTGGTGTTATGGCATATTCTTCATGGTACTCTACAATTTTAAACAGGCGCAGGGCTTCCATTGCCTGGTCCTCATTATATAGCGGTTCCAACAACGGCAAACCTTTTTTTGCGCGGTGTTTATTGCTGTACTCCGCATCGCTCATCTGTATCCGGGCCGAGTCGAGCAACAGTATCCTGGTAAGGTCCATCGTAGCCGATGTGCAGAATATCTGCCCCTTAAAACCCTCGGCTACCAGGCGCGGAATAAGCCCGCAATGGTCAATGTGCGCATGCGATAAGATAAGGTAATCCAGTTTTTGAGGGTTAAAGCCAAAATGCTCGTTCATGTTCTCGGTGTTTTCGCCAAGTCCCTGAAACATCCCACAGTCCAGCAAAATTCCGGTACCATCCTGTAAACGCAGTAAATGTTTGCTGCCGGTTACATTGCGCGCGGCACCATGAAAAGTAATATCCATTATATAATTTAGGTAAAAGAACCACAACGAAGGTGGTAAAAAAAAGTTTAATTAAAATAAAACTAATAAATTAGTTGCATTTCTAATTCAGAACTAATATATTCGTTTAAGATATCTCCTATATTAGCCGAAATAACCTATTTGTACGATGGAAATAAAAGAATTAACAAGAGCCGAAGAACAATTGATGCAGATACTGTGGCAGATACAAAAAGGCTTTGTAAAGGATGTAATGGCACATTTGCCCGAACCTTTACCTGCTTATAATACCGTGTCTACCATCATCCGCATACTCGAAGCCAAGGGCTTTGTGGGTTACACGGCTCATGGCAAAAGCC
>DATJJI010000123.1:0-29886 GCA_035492275.1 Mucilaginibacter sp. | reverse complement strand
GGTGCTGCGCTTGCCTTTCATATCTTTTAAATGCCATAGCGGGAAACGCGGGCCATAATTTTTAAAATAGTCGAACGGATCCTTACCGGCGGCTATTACCCAGCCCAGGTCCATTTCCATGTGTACCAGCGCAGGGTCGGTGTTTTTTAGCAATACATCATACAACACAGTACCATTATCTTCATGAAACTCGGCATCGTGGTTATGGAAACCGAATTTCAACCCCATCGCCTTACATTCTTCGCCGGCCTTGTTGAACCTGTCGGCCACCCGTTTATAATTATCTACCGTTTGGCCGCCATACGGCAATGTTGAAGCGATCAGGTATTCCTGGCCGGTTTCTTTGGCCTGCTGCATGGTAGTTTGCCATTTATCGTTTACAGAGGTATGAGCGCTGCGCAAAGTCATACCCAGATCGTTGCAAACCTTTTTAATTTCGGCAGGTTGCAAGCCATAATACAGGCCCAGGTTACTTGATGCAGATTCAATTTGCTTGATGCCCAGGCCAGCAATGATTTTTAGCGTGCCTTTGGGGTCGGCCATCATTTCTTTACGGAAAGTATACAGCTGTATACCTATATTTTTAACCTTTTTGGGGACGAAGGTAAATGAGGGCAATACCATTGATGCGGCGGCTAAGGCCCCCATGTTTTTTAAAAAGTCTCTGCGGTTTTCCATTGGTTTATTTTTTAGTTGATATCCTTAATAGTTCCCCTTTTGAGAGAGGGTGCGCTGGACAGAGTGCATTGGCAGGGTGTGTATAATGTCTAATAACACACCCCTGCCCTTCTCAAGAGGGGAGCCCGACGCGTAGTCCCCTAATTTATTCACTAAACTTTATCCCGTTAACCCTTAACGGCGCACCTGTAAAAACAAAATACAGGTCGGTTACGCCGGTGGTGCCGTCAGGCAGGGATATCTTCATACCTTTCGGGTCGTAATCACCGGCAAACTTGCCCAGCAACTTACCCTGCGGCGAACCTGCATATACTTCAATTGTTCCTATTGAAACAACGGCTCTTCGGCCCCCGCCCGCGCTCAGCACATCCAGTTCTTTTATGCCGGTAAGGTCAACATTAAATTTTAACCAGGCACCGCTTGTTTTTACGGCAGCAACGGTACTGTCGGTGTTAAAGGCAATGTCCTTAGCGTCTATAGCTCTTGATACCGGCAGCAACGGCGCGTGTAAAATAACCACACTTTCGCCGGTTTGGGCGGCGGCGGTTTTATTGCCGCGGTCAGTATAGGCGGCACGCAATATAAAGCTGCCATCGGTATTTTCACCTTCGGGAACCGTTGTAGTATAAGTGCCCTTAACCGGCAGCGATTTGGCACGGCGCGGTGGATAGGCCAGGCTCAGTATATATTTAACGATAGCTTTACCATCGCTTTCGGCAAGCGTTGGGTGGGCCGCCATCATGGCATCGCCCCAAACACCCGAGCCGCCAGAAATGATCTTTTTAACCAACCGGTCGGGCGCGGCCGGGTCGCCTTTATATTTTTCGGCAACCTGCACAAAGGCGGGGCCCAATACTTTTTCCTTAACCGAATGGCATGATTTGCAATCGCTTTTGTTGATCAGCGCGATAGCACCCGCATATTCGGCCGAGGCATCGACACTGCTTTGTTTAGAGGCGATGGCCGTCATATTATACCCTTCTGACAAATAATTAGCGCTTACCGATACACGCGATGGTAATATTTTTTTATCGGCGAGGCTGCCGTCTTCTTTATCGTTTACAGCAATATCATACGCTACACTTTTACCGGGGAAGAAGAAGCTCGAGTTACCGGCGGTAATATTGAACTTAACTACCGGCGGCTCGTTGCCCGCTTTAACCACTACCGACTGGCTGTTTTTCGCGCCTTTCAAATCAGTAACGGTTAACAGCGCTTTATAAACACCCGCCGTAGTAAAAGTAATGGATGCGTTTGGCTGATTGATGGTTTTAAAAGGCGCGCCATTACGGGTTATTTTCCATTGATAGGTTAGTTTATCGCCTTCGTCAAAATCTTTTGTTCCTTTTGATGACAGATCAACTTTTAAAGGCACCGCCCCGGCAGTTTTATTGGCCGATGCCTGCACCTGCGGCTTACGGTTGCCGCCGTTATATTCAATCCGTATCAGCTCGGCTTCGGGATTGTCTTTAAAATAGCCATTGCCATATTCCAATACATACAGATCGCCCTGCGGGCCAAATTTCATATCGATAGGGCCCCTTAATTTTGGCCAGGCCGGTAAAAAGCGCTCCATACTTTTATAGCTGCCGTCATCATTCAGGGTTACCACATTTATCCAGCCGCGTACCCAGTCGGTAATAAACCATTTGCCCTCGTAATAAGCCGGGAACAGGCGGGCCGCGTTGGTAAAATCGGCAGCGTGAAAAATAGGGCCGCCCACGGCGCTGTCGCTGCCGCTATCCATCAGCGGGAATTCTTTGGTCGGGCTTTTACCTTCCCATATCAGCGCCGGAACAGCAGGCGGCAGGTCGATCAGCCCGGTATTATTTGGTGAATGATTAACAGGATGCAGAAGGTCAAAAAAATCGCCCGATTGTTTGGTGGCGAAGTCGTACTTGCGATAAGCCTTATTATCGGCCACAAAATAAGGCCAGCCGTAGTTGCCAGGCTTTTTGGCGATGTTAAACTCATCGTACGATTGCGGGCCGCGGTGTTCCATATCGTCCCTCCCGCCATCGGGGCCAACCTCGCCCCAAAACAGCCAGCCTGTTCTGCTATCAATGGTTAAACGCCATGGGTTACGGTTGCCCATGGTATAAATTTCGGGACGTGTTTTTGGTGTGCCGGGAGCAAACAGGTTGCCCTTCGGAATGGTGTAAGTAGCATCGCGTTCCGGGTGGATACGCAGAATTTTTCCGCGCAGATCGTTGGTGTTTGATGAGCCCTTTTGCGAATCTTCCGAAAACTTGCCCGGGCGTTCATCGAGCGGGCTAAACCCGTCGGACGCGCGCGAAAAGGTATTGTCGCCGGTGCTTAAATACAGGTTCTTTTGCTTATCGAACACCATGCCGCCGCCTACGTGGCAGCATTCAAAACGCTGAACGGGCACGTGCAGCACCACTTTTTTCGAGCTTTCATCTATCGGTCCCTTGCCATCCCAAACATAGCGCAGCAAAATATTTTCAGAAACGTTTCCGGCCGGCGACAGGTAAACATACATCCAGTGATTGGTATCAAAATCCGGATCAAGTATTACGCCTTGCAGCCCATCCTCTCCCTCACTTACTTCGCCGGTTTGGCTCACATACTGGTTGCTCACGGCAAACTGGCCAATAACTGTTATTTTTCCGGTAACTGGATTGTATAATTTTAGTTTTCCTTTACGCTCGGCATAGATCACCTTACCATCCTTCATGATCTGGAACTGCATGGGTTCTTCAACACGCTGGGCCAGCACTACTTTGGTAAAACGGTTATCGTCGGGTTTTTGTGCCGATTGCGCTTTGGCGGTAATTGTGGTTATCGCGCTTAAAAAAACAAGGGGTAATAATTTTGATCTCATTTTATACTATAGCTATTGCTTTATATCTGTATTACTCACAAACGCGATGCGCTTGCTATCGGGCGACCATGACGGTGTATTGATAGAACCTTGTCCCCCGTAAAAATAGGCCAGCACTTTGGGTTTGCCACCTTTGGCAGGCATTAAGCGAATATACACATGTTTATAGGGCGGATGATCGCCAACACTTACTTCGTCCTTTAAAAATGAAATAAAGGCTATCCATTTTCCGTCAGGCGAAATATGGGCGAACCAATTGTTCATATCATCATTGGTTACCTGTTCCTGCTCGCTGCCATCGGGTTTCATCCGCCATATTTGCATGGTGCCCGAACGTACCGAATTAAAGTAGATGTATTTGCCGTCGGGACTGTATTCCGGGCCGTCATCCAATCCTTTTGCATTGGTTAACTGCACCTCGGGGCCACCATTTGCGGGAACTTTGTAAATATCAAAATCGCCGTTGCGCTGCCCGCAAAACACCAGGCTCTTACCATCGGGCGACCAACCGTGCAGATACGATGGACCTGTTGGGGTTATTTGCTTAGGCGTACCGCCCGCTACAGGCACGGTATATACTATCGATCCTTGTTTGCTGTTGCAGCTTATCCCCAGCATTTTACCGTCGAACGATAGTACATGGTCGTTATTGTTATGGAGTCCACCGGTATTAATTACTGATGCCTTACCGCTCTCGAAACTAAAATTATACAGGATGCCCTTTTCATCGTTAAATATCAGGCCCTTATTATCGGGCAGCCAGTTAGGGGCTTGTACCGAGTAAGGTACGGTATAGGCAATACGGCGTTCGCCGGTTGCAATTTCCATCAGCTCAACGTTGCTGCCCAGGGTCATGGCCACCTTTTTATCATCGGGATAAGGCACAGCTATGCGCACATTGCTGAACACCCCGGTTTCATTAACATCCGCATTATGCGAACCTATAAACAGGCCCACATAAACATCATCGCCCAGGTCAATATTGGCAACCTGTTCGGTTACAAAAGGCTCGCCAAATTTGGCTACCCGCATGGTGTAGGTATTGCCCTTACGCTCTAACTGGATAATATTGGCATGATCGGTTTTTGAGTGAATTTCTTCTGTTTGAGCCCCGGCAATGCGCCTGAATTGCAGCGAGGTAAGCCCGTCGCCATGTACCACCGCGTTTACATGAGCCGAATTACCATCCAGCGATTTACGTACCATCCAGCCCATTTTGCGATGCATTTCCACGCCGTTCCAGCCTAAAAAGTCGGCCCGTGCATTCACGATGAAATCGCCTTTCATGCGTTTGTATACAAAATGGAACTCGTCCTTATCGGTCCAGATGTTTTCGCCGGCACCTGAGAGTACGTACTGCTGCGTTTGCGGCAAATAAACACCGCTGCCTGGTTTGGTTTTTACACCAACATCGGCCTGGCCCTCAAAAATGCCTAAGGTATTTTGCTGCGCGATGGCGGGCAGGCCTAAAAAACTGATGAATAGTGCAAGGCAATAAATTCTTTTCATTTTTAAAGCTGGTTTGACAAGTATAATTGGACACTGCTTTACCTTTTAATACTTTTTATCCTGATCTCGCTAATACCTTAAGGTAAGGCATAATCCGGCACAGTATAAAATGAGGCAAAGACTGTTAATTTTGGTTTTATAACAAATCAACAATTTTTTATGAATAGAATTAAATTAAATATTTGTTACCGGGTCATTTTAACTATAAATGAATTTATTGTAACCATGATAATACACGGTGTAGCCAGTTAAATTTGATGTATAAACTATCCTTTCAAATAAAAAGCAAATTATTTTTTGCAGAGTAACGCGCAAATTCTATATTTGCAATCCCAAAACGAAGGGAGTTTAGCTCAGCTGGTTCAGAGCATCTGCCTTACAAGCAGAGGGTCACTGGTTCGAACCCAGTAACTCCCACATAAAAGTCCGATATTTCTATCGGGCTTTTTTTATTTAAAAGTTTTACTTTAGAGCATGTATTCCGTTTATATTCTCCATTCTTCTACGAGAGACAAATATTATATTGGTTCATGCGAGGATATAAACAAACGCCTCCAGAAACACAACACCAACCATTCAGGATTTACAGGAAAGACAGGTGATTGGATAATTAAATGGACCGAGGAATGTATTGATAAATCGGCTGCTCTTAGGAGAGAAAGACAGATCAAAGGAGGGAAAAGTCGACATATGATTGAAAAATTAATATATAATGAATAGCTGGTTCAATACATCCCGATTTTACATCGGGAGGGTCACTGGCTTGAACCCAGTAACAGTAACTCCCACATAAAAAAGTCCGGTTCTTTCGAATCGGACTTTTTTTATAACCCCAATATACAGATACGAATATTTTTTTGTGAGCAGATATTATAATATCTGTTTGATAAACCAACCTTACACCTGTTTCTTACGTAAAAAACATGAATTATAATTATAATTAAAAATGTTTCAATCGGTAAAAATTCCCTTAACCTTCTTATTAATAGGTACTTGCTGGGCTTTATTCAGTAACCCGATCATCACATTTTTTTTCAGGCATTTAACGCAAACCGAGCAAGATTCATACAGAAGTTTGAATGACCTGGTTTTCGTTATAGTTATAACTTTCGTTCTGTATTATAAAATAAAAAAGCAGCAGTATCAGCTAACAAAATCAGAAGAAGAATATCGTCAGCTATTCGAGTCGAACCCCAACCCACTGTGGATATATAATGAGCGGCTTCAATTTGTTAAGGTAAACAATGCTGCTGTCGAAAAATACGGCTACAGCAGGAAAAAGTTTTTGAAAATGACCATTGATGATATCCACTCAGAAACGGAGGAAGAAATGCTTAACGATTATTTAAAGCAAAACCCTGAAGAGCGCAAGCTGGCCGGCATATGGAGCCATTTAAAAGCATCGGGGGGCACGTTTTTCGTATCAATGGTATCGTACCCGGTTTTGTTTAATAATGAGCATTGTAAGCTGGTTATGGCAACAGATATTACGGAGCTGATTGAAAAAGAAAGAAAATTAGAAGACGCCTATCAAAAACTCAAAAAATCGAACGAAGTGCTTTTACAGATAGCCTGGTCAAATTCGCATGAGTTAAGGCGGCCGCTTTGTTCAATACTTAGTCTGGTTACTTTATTAAAAGAAGCGAGCGATAATGAACGGGACGAGTTTTTGCGCCTGCTGGAAATATCTTCGACAGAGCTTGATGATGTTTTAAAACAGAATAATATAAGGGTAACTGAAATGGAGCGGGTACAAAGCTATTAATATCATCTTTTAGGATTATACTTTTCCTGATGGTTAAAATCAAATGTTCTTGAAATAGTAAAACCTAAACGGTACTGGCCCCTTGCAAAATCGGATGTGGTATTGCTCAAATAATTAATTTCAGAAACCGCCCTGGCATTGCTGATGTTAAGGGTAAACACATGCCCCCCGGTAACCACCTGGATACCGGCCCCCAGCGGATCGCTGAAACCATAGCCGTTTCTGAAAGATGAAAAAGAATGTGCATAATCAATAATGATCCCCATTAGTTTGGTAACCTTTAACCGCGCCGCGGCCGATGCAGAGAAAAATGCCTGCGGATTACCGGGCAGATCAGGAACCGGCAAATTATTTTGTACAATGGATGGCGCTATTTCGAATGAAAAAGTATGTGAAAACTTGCGTGCAAAAATAGCCTCCCCGAAATAAGAAATACGGTCGCCAAAATTAGTAAAGGTATTATATGGCCGCAGGCCTGTTTGGCCTATCAGGGTTATAGCTATTGGTGAGCTGCCATTATTGGTTTGGTGCAGCACCGCGTATTTCACTTCGAGGTCAATCAGGCCGCCCACAGTTGGTATGGTACTTCGTCCAATTTCAATATTTAAATTGTTGGTTAAACCATATTGAAAGCCAATATAAACATCGGCAACGTTGTCAAGCCCGAAAAATGTTTTACCGCCGCCAAATTTACCTGCCAGATCGCCAAACCGGTGAACAAATATTAAGTTAAGGTTTTTCTTGTTAATGGTTTCGGTTGATTGTGATAAAATAAGCCTCGGCGACTCAAAAATAATAGCAGCCTCATTTTTGTTATCGGCACTCATCGAGTTAAATAATGAATCGGCAGATGTGCTGTTTTTTTGCTGACCAGCATTTTGAGCCATCGCGCTTACACCTGTCATCAACAATGCTAGTAGTATGATGTGCTGCTTCATAAGGTTTTATTTGGAGTGTTTGTATATAAATTGTAGGTGGCCGACACGTTTACTTTGATATTTTCGGCAATATGGTAGAACAGGATCTGGGGTATATCAATATGATGGTCGGAGCATTGCACTATAAACTCCGACACCATGCTGATGGTGCCGTTCTTAATACTTATGCTTCCCTGTACCGTTCTGGTTTTTGTGATGCCATGAACGGTTAGCTCGCCGGTTACATTTACCGGGTAGCTGCCATCCTTTGTGAGGTCAATATGTTCCTGAACTTTTCCTTTAAAAACGGCCCGCGGGTATTTATCGCTCTCCATATAATCAGAATTAAAATGTTGCTGCATAAATGCTTTCGCAAATTGCAATGAACTTATAGGCAGGCTAAAGTTTAATTCGCCCGTGGCAGGATTGTATACTGATATTCCCGTTTGTGATACGGCCCTGATATCTTCTATTAAAGCATGCGAAAAAATACTTATCCGGGCGTTTTTTGAGGCATACAGATCCGGCGCATCCCGGTTGATGCTTAATAAAGCAAGTAAAATAGCACAGATAATTTTCATTCTGCTTACATAGGTAGTAAATGAACCGATAGATCCATATCTGTAAAAATGGTTAAAAAGATTATCGTTCTGAAATAAAAAATATCGCTCAAGTATTGGCGGTTATCATAAATAATTGGTTTAACCAAACCTGTATAACACCAATACGTATCAAATTGTAAAATGGCTGCCATTAAGCCTAAAGAAAAATGGTGTTTTTATTTGGGTTGATTTCCTGTCAAAAAAAGCAGCACTATACTATATTTGTTAAATATGAGTGAATTAACGGCAAGGTTAAACCAAAGCATAAAAAAAGGGGTGTCGTTTTTATCGGCGCAGCAGTTGGCAACTGGTGAGTTTCGTTGCTATATGGCTAATAACGACGATATACTGGCCTATGACGGGCCACCTGCCGGGTGGGTTGTTGAAGACAGCGTAGTTTTCCCAACAACGCTTATTGGTAATTCATTATTATTTGTTGCCAACGATCCTGTTCTCGACGATATTCTTAATAAGGTCACCATTTTTTTTCTGGCGCAAAGAAAAGCAGGAAGCGCCTGGAACCATTATGTGCAAGATCATCCCGCATATATGTTATGCCCTTTTGATGTTGATGATACGGCATGCGCGTCAGCATTTTTAAAGGCGCGGAATGTCGATTTTCCATCAAACAGAGATCTGATCGAAAAAAACATAAATAGAAAAAAACTATTCTATACCTGGTTTGCGCTGCGCAGCTGGCCCAGTTTTAGTAAAGCTTACTGGCGGCTTGCGCTAAGAGAATTAAAGCGGCCTTTTAAAAGTATAGTTTTTTGGTATACCATGCCCTGCGACCGTACCGATGTTGATGCCGTAGTAAATGCCAATGCTTTATTTTATTTAGGAAAAACAAAAAACTCGGGGCATGTAATTAAGCATCTATTAAAAATAATTGAAAACAGGCAGGAGGCCGTATGCGATAAATGGTATAGAAATGTGCTTACTGTTTATTATTTTTTTTCACGCACATACCATAGCGGTGTTTCGGAGCTAAATTCCGGGGGGGGCGCAATAATTGAACGCGTGCTTAAACTGCTAAAACCTGATGGCAGTATTGGCGAAAGTGTTTTAGATACCGCATTAGCTGTATGCACGCTTTTAAACTTTGATTATAACGGGCCCGAATTAATGCCGGCTATACAGTTTTTATTAGCTAATCAAACCGGAGCCGGAAATTGGCCAAAGAGGGGGTTTTATTACAACAGCCCAAAAAAAGAAGCCACCTGGGGCTCAGAGGAGTTAACAACCGGAATATGTTTAGAAGCGTTGGCGCGCTATAAAGATCTATTGTAATAATAGCCTGAGCATTTTCGGGATTAAACCAAATGGCTGATAAAAACGTAACAGGCATTCGGTTGAGGTGCTTATCCATATACATAAGTATGGTGTTTTAAGCACGGCACAATACCAAACATCACTTACATGAAAAAAATATTAAAATTATTTAAAGAGGTAAAACTAAGGCGTACGCTGCATTTAATATGGTCACTTTCGCCGGGGGCAACTATATTAACTTTGATCATGACCGTTGCCGAAAATGCTATGTTTTTGCTGATAGCTAATTCATTTAAAAACCTGGTTAACGCGGTATCTAAAACGGCTTCGTATACTCCTGATAAAATAAAAATTATTGAAACCTACCTGGTTGAGTGGTTTATCATCATCATAATATACGTAATTATTCACGCAATATCGCAATACATAAGCCAGTTACAGGCCGCAAAAGTAGCTGAATACATTGATGATAAAATTCACGCCAGCGCGGTAAGTCTTGATCTGGCCTTTTATGAGAGCCCGGAATATTTTGATACCCTGAAGCGGGCAAAAGATGCCGGATCTGAAAGGCCAAACGCGGTAGTTATAACCCTGATCGATGTTTTTAAAAGCAGTGTAATGTGTATTACGTTAAGCTACTTTGTAATCAGTATAAGCACCCTATTGTTACCCATACTGATAGTATGTATAATACCTACCTTTTTAGCCCGGATTTTAGTGGCCGAAAAACTGCACCGTTTACGTGAAGCGCATACGCCGGTTGAAAGAAAAGCAGCTTATTTAAGCTCATTAATCACCGGCGACTCTTTAGCAAAAGAAGTAAGGGGCTTTGGGTTGGGCGATTATTTAAAAAAAATGTATTTAGCCATCAGGCTCGACCTGCTTACACAACGGCTTAAAATTGTACGCAGCGGCGCTACTTATGATATGATCACCTCTATATTGGCCAGTATGGGCTTTTTTGGGTGTATTACTTTTATTTGTTTCAGCGCTATCAAGGGTAAAATAAGTTTGGGCGATATTTCTATATTTATCATCCTGTTTCCGCAATTATTCAATGTTTTGCAGTCGCTTTCGCAAAACTTATCAAGCTTATACCAAAACAGCATTTTCATAACGCATTTATTTCAGCTTTTTGACCTGAAACCCGTACTTGACGACAACCAAAACGCGACAGCTATACCCACCGATGCGGACTTGAAAATGAAGGTAGAAAATGTAAACTTTACTTATCCCAACTCAAAACAACCTGTTTTAAAAAATGTAAACATTACGGTTGCTCCTGGTAAAGTGGTGGCTATAGTAGGCTTAAACGGAGCCGGCAAAACAACCCTTATTAAGTTGCTGTGCCGATTGTACGACCCCACATCCGGGCAGGTAAAATTAGGTGATCATGATATACGCGACTTTAAAGCAGCCGATTTCAGGAAAAACGTAAGTGTTGTTTTTCAGGATTTTGGCAAGTATAATTTAAGCGTTGTCGACAATATAAAGTTTGGCGATATTAATGGCGAACGCCCCTATGATGATATTATCAAAGCCGCTAAAAGCTCTGGGGCGAATGAGTTTGTTGAAAGTTTTCCCAATCAATATGAAACCATTATGGGCCGTATATTTGAAGATGGCCACGAAGTAAGTATAGGCCAATGGCAAAAACTGGCTATTGCAAGGGCGCTGTACAGCCCTTCAAAATTCATCATTCTTGATGAGGCCACCAGCGCGCTGGATGCTCTGGCCGAGTTCGAGTTTTTTAAAATATTCAGAAAAAGTATTGGCAACAGGGGGGCGGTAGTGATAAGCCACCGTGTATCAGCCGTAAAACATGCCGATTATATTTATGTAATGTCAAATGGTGAAGTTAGCCAGGAGGGCACCCATGCTGAACTGATAGCCATGAAAGGCGACTATGCCACTTTATTTAATGACGACAAGCAGGTTGAAATTAAATAACAGCGGCTAATTATTTTAACTCCTTTACTAAGGGTAAGGCTATTTTAAACCACTCGGTATAAGCGTCCGGATCATTCATTATATCCTGTTCAATATCTTCGATGGTTTTATAACAAAAGTCCCGCACTTCAGCGGGGTCGGGGGCTACGGGGCCGTTATAAGTTCCAACAAAAACATGATCATACTCATATTCTACCAATCCGTTGGTAAGGTTTGCCTGGTATATAAAGCTAAACGCCTCCTGTATATTAACCGTAAAACCCATTTCTTCCTGCAGCCTTTTCATGGCCGATTGCCGAACGTCTTCGCCCGGGGCGGGGTGGCTGCAGCACGCATTGGTCCATAACCCGCTGCTATGGTATTTACCATCAGCCCTCTGCTGCAAAAGCATTGCGCCATCGGTATTAAAAATAAATACGCTGAACGCCCTGTGCAGGTTAGGGCTTAAATGGGCGGCCATTTTTTCCATGGTGCCAATCTCATTATCCAACTCATCAACCAAAACAACCACCGTCCTTTCCATTTATAGATCCTGTTAAACTTTCAGCATGCAAATTGCGTATAAATTACGTAATTCTCCTTGTCGATATGCTAATTACAATAAATTTGACATACTCACCAATTTGTTAATCCTTAATTAAATTGTATTTTAGTGCACTATAATTCCAATAAAACAACGGCTTTGAAAGCAAGATACAGCGATCCTGTAAATACCCCGCCTGGCTGTCGGTTCAACATTTTAACACATCCAAATACCTGTGAGTAAACCAGTCAAAATCGCGATAATTTCTTGTATTATTGATGATTGGGGAGGTAGCGAGGACCTTTGGGCCAAAAGTGTGCATATTTTGGCAGATGAAGGAATTAATGATATCACCATTTATAAAAACAAGATCAACCAAAATCATCCCGAATTTATCAAGCTCAAAGAAAAGGGCATTAAATTGTATGAGTTGGAGCTTAATGAATCTTTTCTAAAAAAAATAAAGTCGAAACTACAGGATAAAACTGATGCCGGATCGTTTCCATATAAATGGAACAAAAATGTTAAAGTTCTGTATAATTATTTAAAAGCATCGTCGCCAGATTTGGCCATCATATCGCAGGGAATAAACTTCGACGGGCTGCAATATGCACATCAATGCCTTAAGCTAAATATTCCTTATATCACTATTGCTCAAAAAGGGGTTGATTTTTATTGGCCATCAGCAATTGAAAGGCCCTACATGCGCGAAACCTTGCAAAAGGCAAAGAAATGTCTGTTTGTTTCACAATACATTAAAACACTTACCGAAGAACAATTTGGCACACGCTTACCCAATGGCGAAGTGGTATTTAATCCGGTTAAAACAAAGATGAGCCCGGTTCCATATCCTTCAACTGCGGCCGGGTATCGTTTAGCTTGCGTTGGGCGGCTTTTTATACTTGACAAAGGACAGGACATTTTATTAAAAGTATTATCGCAACAAAAGTGGCGCGACAGGAATATAAGCGTAGATTTTATAGGAATTGGCCCCGATTTGGAGGCGCTTAGTGAAATGGCCAATATGCTGGAAATAAAAAACGTTGCCTTTAAGGGCTACAGCGCCGATATAAATAAACTTTGGGAAAATTACCATGCGCTTGTTTTGCCTTCAAGAAGCGAGGGGTTGCCCCTGGTTATTGTTGAAGCTATGGCTGTGGGGCGAGTGCCTATTACCACTTATGCCGGCGGAAATGCAGAAATTGTTGAGGACCAGCAGACAGGATTTATGGGAGATGCCAGTGAAAGGGGATTTGGCGAGGCCATGGAACGCGCATGGTTAAGGCGCGAAGAATGGGAAAGCATGGGAATAAAAGCTGCTGAACATATAAAAGCCACTATTCCTCAACACCCCGAAACAAGGTTTGTAGATGAAATAAAAGACATTTTAAAACAAGAGGGACATAATTAGAATTTGTTTACGCGATAATATTGCGCGCTGCGGTTTGTAGATATGAATTTTTTAAAATTTACGCGTTATTCTGAATGGTATGAATCAAAGCTAATTCCTTTGCTGGCAATTGGCTATTTGGTTATATATATGAATAATTACCCCTTAGCAAATTCAATACCCCGGCTGCTTTTTTTAATTTTTAGTATCGTAGTTGGTGCCATGTATGTAAGCGTGGTAAATGATTTTTCGGACATTAAAGAAGATATTGCCGTAGGCAAAAAAAACAGGATGCAAAATATGCCGCGCTGGAAAACGGCACTCATTTTTAGCATTTTATGCATAGCCGGACTATGTTGCGGTTACGTAATTTATCCGGATAAGCTCTCTTTATTATTTTATACAATGGCATGGATTGTTTTCAGCCTGTATTCATTATATCCGTTCCGGTTAAAAGAAAGGGGAATATGGGGCACGTTTGCAGATGCTTCGGGAGCACACCTTTTCCCAACGCTGGTAATTGTGTGTAACTTATATTTTATATCAGGCAGCCATCCTGATACCATATGGTTAATAACTACAGCCGCCTGGGCGCTGTTAGTAGGATTACGCGGCATATTATATCATCAGTTTCGTGACAGGGATAATGATATCGCCTCGCATGTAAACACATTTGCCAGCCGCGTTGATCCGGCTAAGTTTAAAATAGCCGAATGGCTTATATTTATCAGTGAGCTTATTTGCTTTTTAATAATAATTCACACAATAATTGATAAGTGGCTGTTAATTTTAGCGATAGCCTATATCCTATTGATTTTTTTACGAAAAGTGCTCTTTGATATAAGTACAATTATTATACTGATAAAAAAAGATAAGAATTACCAGATAGCGATGATCGATGATTTTTATCAGGTATTTTTCCCTTTGTTTATTCTGTATAATATCGCTGTTCATCAGCATTACGGATGGATACTACTTTGTTGCCATATTATTTTATTCCCTTTTCCGGTTTATTTTATGTTAAAGGATGGCATTGATATTTTAAAGCATATTAAATATAGGTTGGGCTGATAAGAATGTTTTACGAATTAATAAATAATTGATTGCTGACGGATTTTCATAACATGAACAATACACCCCTGGTTTCTATAATTATACCAACTTATAACAGAGCCGGTTTAATCAGATCTGCTATAAACAGCGCCCTTCAGCAAACCTACACTAACATACAGGTTATTGTAATTGATGATGGCTCTACAGATGATACAGCCGGGGTGATAAAAGATTATCCGCAGGTAGAATACATTGTTCAGGAGCACGCGGGGCAGGCTGCCGCCCGCAACAATGGGTTAAAGCATTCAAAAGGAACCTATGTTGCCTCGCTCGATTCGGACGATGAATGGAATCCTGATTTTCTGGCCAGATGTGTGAGTAAATTAGAAGCAGATAACCTGGATTTTGTTTTTACTAACTGGTACCAATATACCGGCGATGAAGCCTGGGATTCTTTATTACATGATCCCTATTTATGGCCCTTCCTTGAAAAAACACAGGATCGCTGGGTAGTGCTCAATTATCAGGAAGCCCGTGAACTATATATACATTCATGTTCTTCTCCCTCATCATCAACCGTGATGAGAAAATCATCTATAGCCTCAGGATGGGATGATACCATAATTATAGGTGACGACTGGTGCTTGTACCTCGATATACTATTAAATAAAGAGTGTACAATAGCTTTTACCATGGATCCGCTTTGGAAAAAAAGGGCCGACTTTAACAATATTTACGATGGCAGGAGACGAAGTGAAATATTAGAGTTTTTATATATTTCGGATGGCAGGCGTATGATGGAAAAGTTTAAAGATCGTTTCACCCCGTCTGAAATGGCTGTTTTTCAAAAACGCTATATTGAGAGCCTGGTTGAACTGGCCAAACATGCCGTTTTACGTAATTTTAATTTCCCGGAAGCTTTCAGGCTAATGGGTAAAGCTTTCTCAAAAGATGTTACCGGTACATTAATATCGATACCTAAAATTATATTCCTTGGCGTTAGGCGTAAAATGGGCCTCGAAAAGGTTGAAACCTTACAATAACCTTACTTTAATATTTTTAAATGCCACCGGGCCATGATGGTCCTGTAGTTGTATGCGGCCCTTGTCAACCATACCAAAAACCGGCTCGGCTTTGCTGAATTTGCTTGCGGCTACACCATCCAGGTATTGTTTACTTCCGCGCTCATAGGTTAATACCATGATGCCATTAACCCAATGTTCAACATGTTTGCCTTTGGCCACTATGCGTATGGTGTTCCATTGCCCCGGAGGGTTCACTTTCTTATTAGCTTCAACAGGTGGCAGCACATCATATAACGAGCCTAATAAGTGGTTAGCCTGCTTATTATCCTCGCCCAAAATGTCGTCAATTATCTGGAATTCGCAGCCCAGGTTACCTCCTTTATCATATTTATGGAAAAAGTATTTGATACCCGTGTTGGTTCCCGGCTCAATATTAAAATCGGCAGTGAACTCAAAATCGCCGTATTCATCTGTAGTATAAATATCACCACCTGTGGCATCTTTTTTAAGGGTAAGCGCGCCGTTAATAATTTCCCAGGCGCCGGGTGCTGCCGTTACGGGGTTACCGTCAACGGTTGTCCAGCCGGTTGTAGTGGTGCCGTCAAACAGCAATTTCCAATGTTCGGCAACTTCCTTTTTGGTCAAAGTATTATCCTTTGCATGTTGTGCAAACGTGGCGGTTGCGGCTACTCCTATAATTAATGTAAATAATAACTTTCTCATGATTTTATTTGATATGATCAAAAATAATTAAAAACTTATCTGATAACTATATTCAGCAACAATACGCCTATCAGCCCAATAACAGATACCAGCGTTTCCATTAACGACCATGACAGGAACGTATTTTTCATGGTCAATCCGAAATACTCTTTGGTAACCCAGAAAGAGGTATCGTTAACATGCGAGCAAAACAAACTGCCTGCACCAACCGAAAGCACCATTAGGTTAGGGTCGGCACCGCTTTGCTGCATCAGGGGGTAAATAATGCCCGCGGCGGTTAAACCGGCTACCGTGGCCGAGCCTAAACACAATCGCAGTATAGCGGCAATTATCCAGCCTAAAACCAGCGGCGGCATATTTAAACCTTGTAATATAGCTGCTATCTGGCTGCTTGCGCCACTATCTAAAAACACCTGTTTTAGTATGCCCGCGCTGCCAATAATAAGCAGGATCATGGATATCTCTTTTACCGCATCGGCGTAAACATTCATCACCTCGGTAAGTTTCATACCCATGCGGATGCCTAATGTATAAGTAGCTATAACAATAGTTTCCATCATCGCAATATTGGCATCGCCCAAAAAACCGGCTATTTTTTTCACGGTAGCGTTATCGCCCCCAAATTTGGTAACCACTATGCTTAAGCCTATTAAAATAACGGGCAATAGTGATGATAAAATGCTATTGGCTAAACCCGGCAGTTTTTCGTCGGGTATTTCCTGTACAGATTGGGCAATAACCGAGTTAGATTGCATTTTTTTCAAAGTGCGTGCAAACAGGGGGCCTGCAATAATTACGGTAGGTACAGCTACAATAATGCCGTATAAAAACACTTTGGCAATATCGGCATGAAATTGAATCTGCAATGCCAGCGGTGATGGGTGCGGCGGTAAAAAACCATGCATAACCGATAGCGATGCCAGCATAGGTATCCCCACAAATACTAAGGGCAGTTTGTACCTGCTGGCTACCGAAAATATAATAGGCACCATCAGGAAAAAGCCTACATTATAAAACAATGGAATACCCACAATAAAACCGGTAAGGCACATGGCCCAGGTAATATATTTTTCGCCAAAGGCGCTGCCTAACGAACTGGCAATTTTTTGCGCGGCACCGCTTACGCCAACCAGTTTACCCAGCATAGCGCCCAGCACAATGATAATAACCAGCGAGCCCAGCATATCACCTATGCCTTTGTTTACGGTTTGGGTAATATGGTCAAGCGGCATGCCCAATAACAGGGCTGCCATTATTGAAATAATAAGGAAGGTAAGGAATACATTTAACTTTGCCCAGGTTACGAGCAGTATAAGCGTTACAATACAGAGTATAAGGACGAATATGACCATAGTTTATTATTATCAATGTGAATCCCTCAACACCTCAGAGCCTGAACCGCCTACCAAAAAGTCAAGGTCGGCGCCTTTATCGGCTTGCTGTACGTGGTTAACATATAAATTCACATAACCGCGGTTTGATGCCGGCGGCGCGGATTTCCAGTTACTTCTGCGGATGGCCAGTTCTTCGTCAGATACCTCAAGGTGTATCGATTTACCTGCCACATCCAGCTTGATCATGTCGCCATTTTGTACCAGCCCCAGGTTACCGCCAATAGCCGACTCGGGCGAAACATGCAGTATCACCGTACCGAACGCGGTACCGCTCATACGGCCGTCGGATATACGGACCATATCGGTCACGCCTTTATTCAGCAGCTTTTTAGGCAGCGTCATGTTACCTACCTCGGGCATGCCGGGATAGCCTACCGGGCCAACACTTTTTAAAACCATTACACAGGTTTCGTCAATATCCAGCTCAGGATCATCAACACGGGCATGATAGTCCTCAATGTTTTCAAAAACCACGGCACGCCCGCGGTGCTGCATCAAGGCAGGCGTAGCTGCCGATGGTTTGATAACCGCGCCGTTTAACGCCAGGTTACCTTTCAGCACAACAATACCGGCTTCGGGTATAATAGGCTGCTGATACTGGTGTATTACCTCTTCATTATAAATGGTGCCCGATGTTTTTATGTTTTCGCGGTGCGATTGCCCGGTAACGGTCATCACATCCATATCCAGCACGTTGCTCATTTGTTTTAGTATGGCAGGTAAGCCCCCGGCATAATAAAAATCTTCCATTAGGAATTTGCCCGATGGCATCAAATCAAGCAATAAAGGCATTTTGCTGCCTATGGCGTCAAAATCTTCTAAATTTAAATCAACACCAATGCGTCCCGCGATAGCGGTTAAGTGAATAACAAAGTTGGATGAACCACCGATGGCCGCGTTCACCTTAATAGCATTCTCGAATGCCGAACGGGTTAATATTTTGGATATGCGCAGATCCTCTTTCACCATCTCCACTATTCGTCTGCCTGAAAGCTGCGCCAGTCTTTTTCTGCGCGAATCAACCGCGGGTATAGCCGCGCCGCCGCTTAATGACATACCTAACGACTCGACCATACAGGCCATTGTTGATGCGGTGCCCATGGTCATGCAGTGCCCCGGGCTTCTTGACATACAACTTTCGGCCTCGGCAAATTCGGCGTATGATATTTTTCCGGTCTTTAAATCATCGGTAAAGGTCCATACGTTGGTGCCCGAGCCTATGTCATGGCCCTTGTATTTACCGTTCAGCATCGGCCCGCCCTGCACCACAATAGTTGGCAGATCGACACTGGCCGCACCCATCAAAGTTGAGGGGGTAGTTTTATCGCAGCCGGTTAACAGCACCACACCATCAAGTGGATTACCGCGTATAGATTCCTCTGCATCCATACTTGCCAGGTTGCGGAAAAGCATGGCGGTAGGTTTAAGCAATGTTTCGCCTAACGACATGATGGGGAACTCTAACGGGAAACCACCGGCTTCCAGTACACCACGCCTTACACTCTCGGCAATATCACGCAAATGCGCGTTGCAGGGGGTAAGCTCAGACCATGTATTGCAGATACCGATTACCGGTCGACCGTCAAACATATCTTCGGGCATGCCCTGGTTTTTCATCCAGCTACGATAGATGAAACCCATTTTATCCTTTTTACCAAACCAGTCTGAACTACGGAAAGATGACATAAACTTATTACGGGTTAATACTTAATGCACACAATTACTCAGATCCATTTATTGAACGCAGGAGCTTTTGCAATAAAATATCAGTTTATATTATTGGTGTTTACGCCTGCAAAGTAGTAAATCTTTTACTAAAAATAACAGGAATAAAATTGCAGGTGCAGCACTACTAAGCCGGAGTAAAACACAGCAAATACTAAATTTTTAGTTGTTCTGCTGCTCAAATGTTAATTAGTCCCGCTTTGTGTAGAAAATGTATGTTAAAATAAGTTAAATAATTACCTGGCAAAATCCGTAAAATTTATATTTGGTTAATTGTTATTATCGATACTAAACCAGTTGTTCTTTATGGTAAGTTAATGAGTCAGTTAATACAGAAGAGAGGGCTTCCCAGGTTCTCTCTTTTTGCTTTTAGGCGATAGCATAAGCAAGAAGAAATTTTTAGCCATGTAAACATCAGGCCCGTTATCGTGTTATAAAAATAAAACACGAAGCCATGATCGAACCAAAGGATACCACACCAGCCGAAAAAGACGGGAAATATCAATTTCAGCTAAGCTACTCGGGCCGGGAAGTTACCTGCCTGGTTGAGAAAGAGCAACAAATGCTGCACGTTAATATTGATCATAATATGAATGCCGAACTGCGCATAAACAATGACGGTACTGTAACCCAAACCGGCGGTACGCAACTCCCCGATTCAAGCATTGATTTTATTAAAAAACACGTGCTAGAAAACGAAGTTTAGTTACGTGCTATTTAGGGCCTGCAGGGCATATGGCATTCAAAAACCGTTCGACCGCATAGGTTGATAGCTGCCCGCCCGGGCCATTCAAATTATAATCGAAGCCGTGCGTTGCCCAGGGTAGCCTGAGCCAGTAATGCTTAATACCGTTTTGCTGTAGTTTCTCATTTAAACACCTGCTGTGTTCGTAGGCTACCAGCACATCATTATAGCCATGAATAATAAGCGTTGGCACAGTCGTTTTATCTACAAACGCCAACGGCGAACCGGAGGCATAATTTTGTGGTACTTTATGATATGAGCCTCCCAGGTAAGCCTCCATTACCCCGCGCGAATCCATGATCAGTGGGCTTGAAGGTACGGAATACCCCCAAACCATATCGGCAGGGCCGTAAAAATCAATTACACCTTTTATACCCGCGTTATGCAGGGTATAGGCCGCCAGCAACGCTATCTGTGCACCCGCCGACCGGCCTAATAAAATAAAATTGCCGGTATCAATTTTCAGTTCTTCCGCATGTTTATGCAGGTAATTTAAAGCCGCCTGCACATCTGTTACGGGTGCCGGGCTTTGGTATTTTGGCGCTAACCGGTAGTTGATGGAAGCTACATTATAACCTCTGCGTGCCAGGTAGCTGTTCAGTTCGGCCAATTGCCGGCTATCGCCGCTGCTCCATGAACCGCCGTGTATCACTATAACACAGGGCTTTTTACCGCTTACCTGCGCCGGATAGTAATCGAGCGACATCGTGGTATCCGGGTAAGTAACATAGATAAATGTTTTACTGGCGATGGGCTTATCAACCGAAAACAACCTGAAAATACTAAAAGGCGACCGGTCATTATTACTACTTAAACCGGCCTTATTACCAAACGCGGTATCAAAATTGTTTTTTAAACTGTTGCCAACGTTATAAGCACGAATATATGGTGAAAGAAACAAAACCAGCGTAATTACACCCACCAGGGTACCTTCCAGCTGATACTTATTTACCCAAATGCCGGTGGCCAGCAATACCAGCGTGATAAGTATAAATAGCCACGAAAACTCGGTAACACCAATGGCCAGCAGCCATAAATGATATTGAAACGCCTTAAAAATGGTTAATAATGAAATTAAAAAGAGAATTATCAGGAGTATTAACCGGGGCATACTTTGATTTTATGGGGTAAAATAAATTTTAGCGTTATTGCTGTTTTTTCATCTTATGTGTTCACCTTTATTTACGGCTAATATAGCTATCTGGTTTAACCCGTGTTATTTTTAATATCCGTGTTACGTATTTATACGTAATTTGAATAAATATTTTACCAAAAAAGAAGGTTTTATCATCTTTAGTATTAATTTTATCGGTAAATACCAATCACATGCAAATGGGGTTTTTAAAAGTGTTCCTGCGGGGCACTCTTTTGATGAATTACACCAATAAAATGCTAAATAGCAGCATTTTACTATCCGAAATCACGCTTTAAAATCAACTTTTACAACCCCCCTATGGACAAATTAGAAGCCAAACCTTTTAAAATTTTAGTTGTAGAAGATGATCCCTTTATTAATGTGATCATTAAAAAGATTTTAAGCGCCGAGTACGAAATTGAAATTACTACTACTGTTTTAAAAGCTTTGTCGTACCTGCAAAAAGGCAATATACCTAACTTGATCATATCAGACTTTAACATGCCTAACATGAGTGGCCTGGATTTGATTGTACAGTTACAGGCAAGCGATTTTTTTAAACCGATACCCATTATCATTTTATCGGGCGAAGATAACTCTGACACCAGGATAAAATGCCTGGATAGCGGGGCAGACGATTATGTGGTAAAACCGTTTAACCCAGCCGAGCTGCAAGCACGCATAAGGGCGATTTTAAGGCGGATAGAAAAAATACACAGGGCCATATGAGCGAAACAACAAATACGCAATATATAGCATTGGTGCAATGTGATGATACCGTTCTGGATATCATACAGCAGGGCAGTTTTGAGAACCGCGAATTTTTAAAATTTGAAAACGGGGTTGAACTTGCCGAAAAATGGGAAGAAGATAAACTGAACATTGTTGCTGTTATTTCGCAAGGTGAGATACTGTCGGCTATGGGTATTAATTTATTGCAGGGATTAAACAATAAAAACCTGCCGCCTGTTCCGGTATTTTTGATCGTTGCCAATCTTAATAAAGATTCGCGCAGGCTGGCACTTGAGGCAGGTGTTTTTGATGTTTTTAAAATGCCGCTTAAAACAACCGACATTGAAACCCGTGTAAACTTTACCATAGATCACTGGAACGAAATACAGTCTGAACTGCCTGAAAAAAGAAGCGATGTTTATAAGCTGCCGCTCATAAAACGCGCGTTCGATGTGTTTTTTGCAGGCTTTGCTTTATTAATGCTGCTGCCTTTATTTATTGTTATTTATTTACTGATACGATTTGAATCGAAGGGGCCGGTATTTTATTATTCGCTGCGCGTAGGCACGGGCTATAATATATTCAGGTTCTACAAATTCAGGTCGATGTATGTAAATGCCGACCAGCGCCTGAAAGATTTTAAGCATTTAAACCAATACAGCGGTACTGCCGAAGAAGCAAAAGACCTGAAGTTTTTAGATAATGATTCGCTTTGCGATGATTGCCAAGCTTCGGGCCGCTGCCAGTTCCCGCTATATGCTGATAACACCACCTGGTGCGAAAAGAAATTCCTGAAAAATAAAAAATTAACCGCCGCCTCAACCTTCTTTAAATTAAAGAACGATCCGCGCATAACCCGTGTAGGCAACTTTATCCGCAATACCAGTATTGATGAGTTGCCGCAGCTATGGAACGTGATGATAGGCGATATGAGCATTGTAGGCAACAGGCCGTTGCCATTATACGAAGCAGAAAAACTAACTACCGACAGGTACGCGCTCCGTTTTCATGCTCCTGCAGGCATTACCGGCCTGTGGCAGGTTGAAAAACGCGGAAAAGGTGATATGGATGAAGAAGAGCGTTTAATGCTGGATAATAAATATGCCGAAAACCATAGCTTTAGCTATGATATGAAGCTGATATTAAAAACCATCCCCGCATTGCTTCAAAAAGAAAACGTTTAATACATTCCCTTTTTGAAGCTTACGCATGCAGGATTTTTTCGCTGTTACGCATCAATTCAATATACTCCTGAATTTTCCTTCGTAATTATTTAACTGGGCTGTCAGCATTTCACTTAACGCGGTTTGATGGTGCTCGCGGGTAATGATAGCCATGTTGTTTATAAACGCAAGGCCAGCCCTTACATCAGGGGCGTACAAAGCTTCCGTATCCGTTTGCAACTGATGATAATTATAGTTTAGCTGATCGGTAACATAATTGTCAAGGTTTTTAATGAGCTTATTACCCATTGCCAGTTCATTTAATTTATACGATGTATCGGCAATAGTTATTTTAGTTTGAACAGCAAACAGGCTGGGGTTAATATCGGGCATTACCTCGTTGTATTTACGCAATACCTTGCGGGCCAGTTCGGGGTGCTTGTCTTTTATCAGTCCCAGGCTAAGGTCTGAAAACGCGCTAAGCAGCATGGGGTATGACAAGTTAGTTGACTGCTGATCAAGATATCTGGCATTTTTTAAATTGCCCCATTTAAACTTATTCATCATGTTGTTATACATCACCAGGCTATTGGTTTTACCCATTTCCTGCTGATTATCACTAATCGTCTCCGGTTTAAATGGTATTAAATGGTATACCAAACCTTCCTTATACAAATACGGCTGCAGGCCAATCATGCTTTCCTGGTCGAGCCCCGCGGTAAAACAAACCGGGCGTTTCCAGTTATTATGACTCAAAATATCCAGCATGGCCAGTTTTTCTTTGGTAATGTACTCTGGCGTGAAGTTCCATTTCAGCGTATCTGTAAGCCTCCCGCGCTGGTTAGCTGTAATAACCCCGTTCTTTACAACATCATCGGCATTGATGGTCATTTTAAGTTTACGGGTAGGCAAATAGTTTTCCGACGCGCCGTTTTCATAGGTCACCATCGTGCGCTTATCATCCGAAGTAATAAAATCAAACACATCCTTTACCTCGGTATAACCCGCTATTTTCGCGTCGTTAAAACGGATAACATCCCTTGTGCCCGACTGGTATTTTGAAAAAGGCATGGTAATAGGTACCGCGTCGGCCGCATTTATTTTACGCTGCATTTGTTTGATGGACCAATCGCCGCTTAACAGGCTCACATTTACAATGCGCACATCCGGGCGAACGTTCTCTACTTCCTGCGCGTACCATAAAGCATAGGTTTCATTATCGGCCGCATCAAACAAAATAGCATTTTTAGGGCATGATTGCAGGTAATTAACCGCCATGTCATGTGCCGTCCATTTGGTGGAGCGGTCATGATCTTTCCACTCTTTGCTTGCCAGCAATACCGGGCCAACAGCCATACAAATCATTATGGCCGCAATGGCCGAGAAACGGGCGTTCATCTTCCGACGGGCCATATCAGCTAAAGCAATAACACCCAAGCCTATCCATATCGTAAAGGCATAAAACGAACCTACGTACGAGTAATCGCGTTCGCGTGGCTGTATGGATGCCTGATTTACGTACAGCACAATAGCCAGCCCCGTAAAAAAGAACAGTAGGATAATGATCAACGCGTCTTTTTTCCGGCGCTTAAAGTGATAGATCATACCCAGCAACCCAATGATCAGCGGAAGGGCATATAAAGGGGTATAGGTAACATTGCCAACAATTGATTTGGGCAAATGCCGCGCGCTGTCGAACAATCCGCTGGTCCAGTTACCGCCAATGCCATGTAGGTTGGTTTGCCCCTCAATATCATCATCGCTGTAGCGGCCAACAAAGTTCCACATAAAATAGCGCGCGTACATCTGGTACATCTGCCAGCTAAACATCCAGTTCAGGTTATCGCCAAATGTTGGTGTATCGCCCGTGCCCAGGTGCAGCCAGCTGCGGTAAAATTGTTCGTCCTGTGCAAAACCCTGGCTGCCCTGGGTAGTCCACATGCGTGGTAACAGGGTATTATGGTCGTATACATAGTTTTCTTGCTTGCCAATCGGCTCATATTTTTTTGAACCTTTTTGGTAAAGCGTGGCACCTTCGGTTACGTCAGTGATCCGGGCATCGAAAAGCGGGCCGTATAATAACGGTGTTTGGCCGTATTGAATGCGGTTCAAATAATCATACAAAACAAAGGCGTTATCGGGATGATAATTATCCAGGTTAGTATTGGCTGTTGCCCTGATAGGGATATAAATAAAGGAGCCATAACCAAAATAAATAAACGATATACACACCAGCGCCAGGTTAAGCATCGCTTTTTTACGGCGTATGCTGTACCTGATGCCCAATACCAGCGCGCTGATTAACAACAGGCAAAAGAAAATAGCACCTGTGCCAAAACCAAAACCCAGGGTGTTCACAAAAAACAGATCGAAATGCGCGGCGATATTAATAGTATAACCACGAATACCATATTGCACAAAAGCAAGCAGTACAATACTGATCAAAAAAGCAATGATGGTATTTTTAGTATTGACAACCCTACCCCGACGAAAAAAATAAACCAGCGCCAAAGCAGGAATAGTAAGCAGGTTTAACAGGTGAATACCGATAGAAAGGCCCATGATGTAGGCTATAAAAACCAGCCATTTATCGGCACCCGGCTCATCGGCGCGGGCTTCCCATTTTAATATGGCCCAAAATACAATAGCCGTACATAACGACGACCAGGCAAACACGATCGTTTCGACCGCCGAGAACCAAAAGGTATCGGTGTAGGTAAAGGCCAGCGCGCCAACCAAACCCGCGCCCATGGTTAACAAGGTGCGTGATTGTTCTGCTACGCCATCCCTTACAGCAAGCAGCTTTTTAGCCAAGGCGGTTATCGTCCAAAAAAGGAACATAATGGTTGCTCCGCTGGCCAGCGCCGAACCCATATTGGTAAAGTAAGGCACTTTGGTGGTATTGCCTAATGAAAGCAGGGAGAATACCTTGCCCAGCATGGCAAATAACGGGTAGCCCGGCTGGTGCGAAACCTGTAAGCGATACGCGCACGAAATAAATTCGCCGCAATCCCAAAAGCTTACCGAAGGCTCTAAAGTTAAAATGTAGGTTACCGAGGCTATTAAAAAGCAAAGCCAGCCCAAAAGGTTGTTGATCTTGTTGTAGGTCATGATCTATTAATGTAAAAGTGTTTTCAAATTTTGCTACTACAAAATCAGGCTAATATTTTGTAATACATTGAATTTTAACACTTTTAACATTAATTAACATACTGATCATCAGCCGTTAACAATATTTAACAGTATTTTATTCGTAGTCGAACGGCATCAGATCGGCGACTCGTTCCCAGGTCCAGTAACCGTTTACAATGATGCCCTGGGCAGGGTTCAGCGTTCCGTTTTTATCAAATATAATTAAATCACTGGTTGGTATAATATGCGATACCTGGCTTTTTTCTACACCAAAGCGGGTTGGCAGTTCGATATGGCCGCTGCTTTTAGCAAACGCGTGGGGCTCTGGTTCGCGGCTGTATACAATAAACAGTTTTTCGGGATCGGGGTTATTTTTACCCGGCATGTTTAGTTTTAACATTTTAAAATTTTTACTCACTACCGTAAATAACGAATCACTTTTTATGGGATGCAATAATGCCAGGTCGCGCTTAACTACAGTAGCAGTAGTTATCCCCGGATGAAACATAAAACCTCCGGGAGTTGACCCTACTTTCATGGTAGGCACATCCCTGGTGATCACTACCGAATCTGTAGGTAATTTATAGGTTAAAGGCAGCTTATAAAGGGTGAATCCTTCGGCTTCCGTTGTATTCTTAAACAGTGCTTTAAAGAAATGCCGTATAGAACCGTTGTAAGCTATTCTGCGATTTTCATCCCATTTACTTTTATCCGCCGCCGAATCTTTCAAATCCTCAAAATATGGCTTTCCTTCGTACGAGAACATTTGATTGGTATAATCAAAGCTGAAATAAGTGAGCAGGTAATTGACGGTATAGCCCAGGGCTTTGTTCTCAATTTTTATAAAATCGTTCGAGCTGGCTTCTAATAGTTTGCTTTCTTTATCATAATGAATGTAGATCACCTCGGGGTTCAATATTTTGCATTGTGCGGCATTGGACGTTTCGCCGATAAAATTTTTTATAAACAGCGCTAAATATTTGGCCCGGTTCGGGTCGGGCAAAGCGTGGACAACGATCTTCGCTAATTCTGTTGAATTTGGAGCCAGCTTAACATTTACAGTAAGTGAGCGGTCTTTAACCAACACATTTTCACCGTGTGGCTCGTAGCCTATCATTCTTACCACCAGGTCGTAATTGCCGGGTTCAACCTGTGCTAAATGAAAAATACCTTCGCTGTTACAGGAGGTGATCTTTTTAGATGCGGCTAAAAAAACGGTCGCGCCGGCCATAGGCTCGCCTTTTTCATCCACTACTTTGCCGCTTATTGAAAAACCGCCGTTGGCTGCCGGCCTTTCCTGGGCATTGGCTCCAAACCAAACGCATAACAGTAAAATATAGATTAGTTTTTTCATGATCGTGCAGGTTAGTGGTTGTTACTCCTCCATATCTTTAAAAATAAAAATATAGGTTATAACAATCAACTATATGCGATGGGGGATTATCAATTCATAAAAGACCGGAGATACAGCTTATTACAATTCATAGCTGATTTCAACTTTAGTTCCGTTGCAAATAGTTTGATATACCACGCAATACCTTTCGGTTAGTTTAGCTAGGCTGGCTAATTGTTCGTCGTTGGCATCTGATTCCAATTGAAACCTCAGTCTGATCTGCTGAAAACCTACAGGTGCTTCTTTCGAAACGCCCAACGTACCCCGAAAATCAATATCGCCTTCGGCAGTAATGGTGCCGCCTTTTAGTTCGATACCAATGGCTGTGGCTACAGCGGTTAGCGTAACGCCCGCGCAGGCCACCAAGGCTTCGAGCAGCATATCGCCCGAGCAGGCTAACAGCCCATCGCCACCGGTTGCCGGGTGCAGGCCTGCCTCAACCAGTGCGCGGCCTGTTTCTACTTTACAGGATATGCCCTGGCCAATATTACCGTGCGCTTTCAGTGTAATTAAAGCAGTACCGGGTTCCGTTTTATATTGTTCCTTTAAGGGTGTTTGCAGCTCTTTTAATTCGGATGCATTCATAGGTTGGTTGATTATAATGGTATGCGGGTATCCACGCGATATCAAATATAATAAATGGCCTGGAAAAGAAAGGCGGCCGATCGTCTGACGGTTTGTCAATCTACCATCACAATTTTAAAAAAGCATTAATTTTAACCCCTGTATGGTGACGTTACTCTACTTTTTTACGTTAGTTGAGATATGAAAAAAATAACAGGAATTTTAATACTCTTGCTCATGGCCGGCACTACGGTATTTGGCGGCGGTATAATTCATCCTCCTAAAAAAACTGATACCGCTACTTTCGCTACGGGATGCTTCTGGTGCACCGAGGCAAAGTTTCAGCAATTAAAAGGCGTTAAAAAAGTTGTTTCCGGCTTCGCCGGAGGACATGTAGCCAACCCTACCTATAAACAGGTTTGTACCGGCCATGCCGAAGCCTGTAATATTATTTATGACCCGTCGCAAATAAGCTATGACGAGTTACTGCAGGCCTTTTTTGTAGCGCACGACCCCACCCAGCTTAACCGCCAGGGCAATGACATAGGTACACAATACCGTTCGGCTATTTTTTATCATAATGCCGATCAAAAAAAGCAGGCCAGTTATTACATAAGCCGCTTAGATGCCGAAAAAGCCTATAAAAGCAAAATTGTAACCCAGGTGGTGCCTTACACCATTTTTTATAAGGCCGAGGACTATCATCAAAACTATTATAACCTGAACGGAAACCAGCCTTATTGTAAATACGTGATACAGCCGGAGTTGGAAAAGTTCAGGAAAGCATTTAAAAACAAGCTAAAATAATGAGATCATCCTATATCCTATTCGCTATTTGCCTGGCAACTGTTTCGGGGGCATGGGCGCAGCATTTAAAAACAAATAAGGGCCACAAAAATAATCCCTACTATTCTAATACCGATACCCGCCACCTTAACGTAAGCAACGCGCAATGGAAAAAGATTTTGCCGCCCGCGTTATATGCTACTGCCCGCGAGCAGGCTACCGAAAAACCGTTTACCGGCAAATTTTGGAACAGCACAGCTAAAGGCACTTATTATTGCGCCGTATGTGGCAACAAACTGTTTCGGTCTGACGCTAAGTTTGCGAGCGATTGCGGCTGGCCCAGCTTTTTTGCGCCGGTACGTACCAACAGCGTGATCTATCGTACCGATAAATCATACGGCATGGACCGTACCGAAGTGATCTGCGCCCGCTGCGACTCGCACCTGGGGCATATATTTAATGATGGCCCGCCGCCAACCCATAAACGTTATTGCATGAATTCCGTATCGCTTGATTTTGAGCCGGATGCCGGAGTGAAGTAATTATTTTGCGGCCATTACCTGTATACCCGTTACCTGCTTAATACAGCGGGCCGGCTTCTTCTCATCCTGTACAATAATGCGGAAGGGGCCGTCGGCTGCCGGTAATGGTTTGCCGTCCATCTGATCGGCGAGGATGATGATGCGGTCGGTGAAATCTTTATCCAGTTCGGCCAGGGCAAAAACCACCTGGTAGCCATCGGCAGCATCTATCAATATGTATTTAGCAAGGTTTTTACCGCGCAGATCTTTACCTAAGTAACCCCCGCTTTTTGCAGCAGCGAAGCCAGCACTACGCCCGAGTAAGTGTGGTCGTTGCCATCTTT
>DATJJI010000122.1:0-8274 GCA_035492275.1 Mucilaginibacter sp. | reverse complement strand
TTAAAAAAATAGTGACCGAACTGGCTGTACTGGATGTACTGCTCGATGGAGGCTTTAAATTGTTGGAGCGTGCGCCCGGAATATCAGTAGAAGAAATAAAGAAGGCTACAGCGGGGAAATTGATAATAGAGGGTGATGTGCCGGAGATGGAGGTTTAATTAAGCAAATTGCCATAAAACAACTTGTCATTCTGAGCAAGCGAAGAATCTTATCGCGTTTACAAGATTCTTCGCTATGCTCAGAATGACAAAAAATCAGAATGACAAAAAATCAATATTAAAAAATCTTCGCTCTTAACTCTTTCGATATCTCTTCGGTAATCGCCAATATATTTTCAGCAGTATTGCTGTTATTGATGATGATCTGATTGCAACCATCTTTATAAGGAAGCAGGAACTCTTTATAAGCCGGCACAACGTGGTTTGTCCATTTATACATTACATCTTCGTTCGAGTAGCCACGCTCCAGCAGATCGCGTTTTAAGCGGCGCTCAAGCGCGACACTTTCGTCGGCATCAACAAATATCTTCAGGTCAAGCAGGTTGGCTATCGCCTTAAAGTGAAAAATAAACAGGCCTTCAATAATTAAAATAGGAGCAGGCTTAATTTCTAAAAGTTTTGGAGTGATGTTGGGGTTGTTAAATGTATATTCTTTTTTGTAGATCACTTCGCCGTTAAGCAGCTGATGAATATCGCGCTCAAACTGTTCATGGTCGATGGTTTTAGGCTCATCAAAATTATACAGCTTATTTTCCTCAGGTGTCATGTTGTGTGCCACCGGGAAATAATAATCATCCTGCGATACCAGGCAAATTTCATCATTACTAAAGTGATGCAGAAAACGGTTCAGAAAAAACGTTTTACCCGAGCCGCTGCCGCCTGCAATACCAATAATAAAAGGTTTATTCATTCGGGCTGCCGTAGGTAATGTTTACACGAACACGTTTATCTAAAGCGCCAATTGACTCGGCTACGTTTTTTGTCATCACAATGATCACATCTTTTGTGTTTTCATTATCGGTAATACGGCCAACAACCTTGGCAAAGGTAGTACGGTTGGTCATTGGGTTGGTTATTTTTATAACCGTGCCTATAGGAGCCGAGCGGTGCAGCGCCAGTTTTTTGCTGGGATCAAGGCTGGCATCATCTATCCAGGTAGCTACGCCTTTTTCACTTTTTTCGTATAAACCAAAACGGTTCGGATTGATCTTATTGGCGTTGCTGCTATCCTGGTTTGAAACATAAGCGGTAGAATCGCGCTTGGCAACCGGGTGTGTTACAGTAACGGCAGGAGTTTGTTGCACAGGAGGGGGTGGCGGCACATTAGCCGTATTTGATTTTACCTGTAATACCTGCCCCGGTTTTACCGTAGTATTCGGCAGATCATTCAACTTGGTAATATCTTCAACCGTCGTATTAAATCTTTTAGCTATCGAATAAAGTGTTTCGCCGGCAGATACTTTATATTGCTGGGTACTTATAGGAACGCTGTTTGGCGCAGCAGTTATTACCGGCTTATTTTGCTGTACGTGCGCAGGTTTCATAGCTTCAACAAATGGCCTGTCAGTCGGTACTTTTATAACATCGCCAATTTTTAAAGGCGCGTTATTGTTAAATTGTATAATGGCATTGGGCTTAACGTTGTAACGCCTGCCTATTGAGTAGTAGTTATCTTTGGGATCAAGTTTGTGCAGTATCACTTTCTTGCCATCCAGGTTCTCCACACCAACCGAGTCTATCAATACAGGTTTAGCGAAAAGTGAAAATGAAACGGTTAGCAGTGGTATAATTAATAAAAGTTTTAATTTCATGGTATTTCTATTCAGTAAATTATAGGTTTACAACCATTAACTCCGATTTGTTTTTAATGTAGATGAGTAAATTTTTATATAAGGTAAACGACTCCGGCTGCATTTTTTGTATATCAGCATTTAATAAATCTTCATAAACAACGTTGGCATCATCCATTATATACAGGTGTTGTTTTAATTGTCCTGCGTTTAAAGAATGCAAAGATACAATTCTGAAATTATTGTATTCAAGGTAATGTATATTGTTTCCGTAAGGTTCTGCAGGGAAAGTTATAGTTAAATAGGATGGGGGTACAATTTGCGGCATTTGAATAGGAAACTCGGGGTCGGCATCAATTGACGGCTCATAGCTACGTAGGGAAGAACCGGTTTTAATATCAGCCAGAAACAGCTTTTTCGGCTCGATTTGGGCATTATAAACTACAGGGCCATTAACAGACAGATGATCGAAAGCATACGTATAATTGCTCCAGCTTACCTCGCCCTCATTATTTACAGCAACAACTGCCTTATGCACCGGCGATTGTTCTGTTTGATAATGGTGTAATAACAATACGCCATCATAAGCCGCCTCCATGCCGGTGAGCCACCGCTCGGGGGTAGTAAAACCGGTAAAGTTGAGTTTTCCGGTTGATAAACTGACGGACGAAAACGATACTATTTTATCTTCCGCATTTCGAATTTCAAGGAAAATGGTGTCGCTCAGCTCATCAATTTCCAGGCGCCATATTACACCGTTAAATGGTTTATTGATGAAGGGTAATAACATCGTCATAAGGTTACAAATATGCTTATTAAAATAAAAAAGAGTGCTACTTTTACTTAACAAAACATTATTACATAACTGATAACATTCACAATTATGAACGCAAAAGAAATAAGCCTGAAAGAAGGTAAAGTAAAACCGGTTGTTGATCATTTAAATGATCTGCTGGCTAACTATCATATCCATTATCAAAAAGTAAGAGGCTGCCACTGGAATGTGAAGGGCCACAACTTTTTCACCTTACATATTAAGTTTGAAGAGTTATACACCGAAGCATTGACCACTATCGATGAACTGGCCGAGCGTATACTTACCCTGGGCAAAGCGCCTTACAGTACTTTTGATGACTACATCAAAAAATCGCACCTTAAAGAAATTGACACTATTGGCTTAAAAGATACCCACATGGTGAAAGCCATTATTGAAGATATGGCCAAGCTGATAGAAATGGAGCGTGAGCTGTTAGAAATAACTGCTGATGCCGGCGACGACGGTACCAACGATATGATAAACCGCTTTATGCAATTCAAAGAAAAGAACACCTGGATGCTGCGCTCATTTGTTAATGAGGACTAAATAAAAATAATTGTCATTTCGAACGAGGAACGAGAGAGAAATCTTATACATCCTGCATGGCGTATAAGATTTCTCCCTTTGGTCGAAATGACAATTTTATTACTTATTAATACCTGAACCCAACTGTTACAAACACATTGTTATTGCTGGTATTCAGGTTAGCAACAGGTGTTTGTGTACCAAAAGTATAAGGTGTTACAGTTTGCGCGCCGGATAGGTGCATATACGCCGCGTCAACATAATAATCGCCAAAACGATAGCCTAAACCAGCTGTAGCCGTTTTTAACGGGGTGCCGTTTGTTTTTAACGCGCTGCCCTGTATGCCGTAACCGGCGCGCAAAGCTATGGCGCTGGTTACTTTAATTTCGGCACCTACATGGGCGTTGATGGCTGCCTGGTAAGTGTTTTTGATGATATTATTATCGTAACTGCCGTCATAATCGTCATTAGTGCCTAAGTGGGTGCTGCTGTAATCAACATACTCCACATCCCCGCTGATAAAACCGTACTGGTTAAAAAATACAGATATACCGCCTGCTGCTTTAAAAGGTGTACGCAAATTATAGGTTAGCGGATACTCGGTTGGCCCGTTTTCATAACTGCGGCCGTTGCTTAAGGTGTTGGTCAATCCTTCGCTGTACGAGTCATCAACAGTAATAAATGTTGGCGTGGTGATGAGCGCGCCGATACGCACATTATCCAGCAGCTTATAAATAACACCAAACTTCGCGTTAAACCCGTTACCCTTAGTATCCTGTACCTGAGAGTAGGTCGAATTAAAATTGCGTTGCACACCTACACCGTTTTCAAGAACAGATACCGAACCCAATTCATTAAAGTTATTTATTGAATGATATTGCACATCGGGTATACCCAGGCTTACCCCTAAATATAAACGGTTACTGTAGTTAGCACCTAACGACAGATCGAACTCCGACTGACTGCCCGACCTGATAATATTATTCATCTGGTTCACACCTGGAAAAGCATTGCTTTTATAAGCGGGTGGGGTAGTATTGTAAAGGTCGATTAAATTTTGATTATGAGCCCAGCTTTGCAGAGTGCCATCAACCAAACCATCGCCATTGGCAAGGGCCGCGTAATAATCGCTGATGGAACTATTGCTGTTTTTGCCTGAATAATTAATGCGCTGGCCAAAATCATTGGTGCGGTTATAGCCCAATCCAAAATTAAGGCTAAGCCAGCCTTTGCCTTTATCATTCCCGCTCGGCGTATTTAAGCGTGAATAAAAAACTATCGCGGCATTATTTAAATTAAGTGCTCCTTTGGTTGAGCTGGACGCTGTTCCTAAATAAGTGGACTTAACACTCGACCCATCAAACTCAGGGGTAATATTGGCTTCAGACCGGGTGAAAAAACCCAAACCTGCCGGGTTACCGGCAACAGAGCTCAGATCGCCGCCAACAGCCGTGCCCGCGTTTCCAATTCCTTTAATACGCGAAGTTGACCCGGGCTGAAAACCAGAAAAACGGATGGCATCGTTCGCATATTGGGCAAAAGTAGATTCGCTAATTGCTATAAAAGCAATTAAACTAAGTAGATATTTATATTTCATAAACTATTATACTGTGAATTAAGGCCTAACCGGTCTGCCGCCACCACCTGCTGATGAAGCGCTGCCACCTGAACTGCCTGACGACGAGTTAGAAGTACTTTGCTGTGCCGGGGCACGGTCAACAGATTGTACAACCTGCCTTGGGTTATCATTTACTGAACGTATAGGGCGAACATTATTGTAACCGGCTACAGCAGTGTTACGGCCATTAGTTGAATTTCGGTTTGGATTACCCGGATAATAAGCAGCTGTTGACCCTGAGTTTACTACGCCGGTACGCCCCTTATGAAAAGTTAACGGAGCACCTGCAGCGTTTCCGGAACTACCATTGGCCCTGTTGATCATCCTTGCATAATTATGGCCCCTGCTGCCTGAACGCCTGCTGCCACCGCCGCCAATAATAAACGACGAATAAATATTACCATAGCCAAAATCATCATAGCCGCCCATGTAATAATCAGAATAGCCATAATCGTATGGTGAATATATGCCGCCTATATTATAAGCAGATGTTGAATTGATATAATAAGGAGGTGCCTGGTAATCGTTGCCATTAGCTGTGGTATTGGGTACCGGGCTTAATGAGCTGTAAGGCGAGTAGCCCGAATAACTGAAATAAAAATCGTCGTCATAATCAAACGGCGAAGCATAGCTGAACCTGCTTATGCGTGAAGCGTAATCACCATAGTAATAATAATCATTATCGCCGGTGTAATTATTTTGATTGTCACTGGCATAAATCATTTGATCGCCCGATTTTGCTTTGGTAAAGTACACATCATCATCCATAACTTTTGTGCCTGCTAATTTAGCAGGGGTTGAGCAGGAACTCCATGCAGCTGCACTGGTGAGTATTATTGCTATTAACAGGTTCCTTTTCATGGTTTTAAGTATTGGCCGGTTTATAATATAGACTAATTTTATAGGTATAGTTTAGTTTAAACCTTCGGATAACGTATAAATTTATAAATTTGACCACAATAATAAGTAATTAATCAGTCAAATTCTATTTCACAACACATGAGTAAAGGCGTTATTAGTAAAGATGAAGATTATTCGCAATGGTATAACGACCTGGTGATAAAGGCCGATATGGCCGAGTATTCGCCGGTTAGGGGTTGTATGATCATTAAACCATATGGTTATTCTATTTGGGAAAAAATGCAAGCCGTACTGGACAAAATGTTTAAAGACACCGGTCATAGTAACGCTTATTTCCCCTTACTGATCCCCAAATCATTTTTCTCAAAAGAGGCCAGCCACGTAGAGGGTTTTGCTAAGGAATGTGCTGTAGTTACCCATTATCGCCTTAAAAATGACGGCAGCGGTAATATTATTGTTGATGAAGAGGCTAAGCTGGAAGAAGAATTAATCATCAGGCCTACTTCCGAAACTATTATATGGAACACCTACCGCGGCTGGATACAATCATACCGCGATCTGCCGATATTGGTTAACCAATGGGCCAATGTAATGCGCTGGGAAATGCGCACCCGTTTGTTTTTACGTACCAGCGAGTTTTTATGGCAGGAGGGGCACACCGCCCACGCCACGGCTGATGAAGCCGTTTCCGAAACCGAGCAAATGCTGGAAGTATATGCCGACTTTGCCGAAAACTGGCTGGCACTCCCTGTAGTAAAAGGCCGTAAAACACCAAACGAACGTTTTGCCGGTGCTTTAGATACCTATTGCATTGAAGCGTTAATGCAGGATGGCAAAGCATTGCAAGCCGGTACGTCGCACTTTTTGGGGCAGAATTTCGCTAAGGCATTTGATGTAAAATTCACGAACAGAGAAAATAAACTGGATTATGTTTGGGCTACATCCTGGGGTGTATCAACCCGTTTAATAGGCGCTTTGATCATGGCGCACTCGGATGATGCCGGATTAGTGTTGCCGCCAAAACTGGCCCCGATACAAGTGGTAATTGTGCCAATATATAAACATGACGAAGAACTGGAAAATATTAGCGCTTATGTTAAATTATTAACCAAGGAATTAAAGGCTAAAGATATCTCCGTAAAATTTGATAACCGCGATACGCATCGCCCGGGAGCTAAGTTTGCCGAGTACGAACTTAAAGGTGTTCCGGTGCGTGTAGCCATAGGCAGCCGAGATATGCAAAACGGAACTGTTGAGCTTGCCCGTCGTGATACCAAGACCAAAGAAACGGTGAACCAGGATGGTTTAGCAGGCACGATAGAAGCTTTGCTGGAAGAAATTCAGCAAAACATCTATCAGAAAGCACACACCTTCCGTGCCGAAAACACAATCGAGGTAGATACTTACGACGAGTTTAAACGCTTGCTGGATGAACAACCCGGCTTTTTATCGGCTCATTGGGACGGCACGCCAGAAACCGAACAAAAAATAAAAGATGAAACTAAGGCTACAATCCGTTGTATACCTTTGAACAATAAACAGGAAGAAGGTAAATGCATCCTGACAGGCAAACCATCGACACAGCGGGTATTGTTTGCAAGGGCGTATTAGGTTAGGTGAGTGGTTTATTAGGTTGATTGAGTGAGTGGTTGTTTTAATTATTAGTTTTGTTATACAATAGTTTATACGAATAGCTTTGGTTAATAAAGTAACTATTCACTCAATCAACTATTTAACCACACATGGCCTCATTCACTGAATTAGAAGTTTGGAAGCAATCAAAAAAGATTCGTAACCTGATCTCTGATTTAGTTAAGCAATTTCCGGTCGAAGAAAAGTATCGTTTGACAGACCAAATCATACGTTCTTCCCGTTCAATAGGCAATAATATTGCCGAAGGACATGGTCGCTTTCATTATCAGGATAATATACGATTTTGTATAATGGCGCGAGGTTCATTATCAGAAACATTTGATCACCTGTTGATAGCAGTTGACGAAAAGATCATAAATGATACCGATCTTGAAACTTTCAAGACCGAACATGATAGCTGCCTTAGATTATTAAATGGTTACATCCAATACCTTAAAAAGAAAAAAGTTGACGAATTGAGTTGAAACAACCACTCACCTAATCAACCCAATCAACTTAATCAACCAAATATGAAATTCGCAACAAAAGCTATACACGCAGGGCAGGAGCCCGATCCAACTACCGGCGCGGTAATGACGCCGATATACCAAACATCCACCTACTGGCAAAAATCGCCGGGTGATAATAAGGGATATGAATACTCGCGGGGTACAAACCCTACCCGTAAAGCTTTAGAGAATTGTTTGGCAGCTTTAGAGAATGCCCAATTTGGCTTAGCTTTTTCAAGCGGCATGGGCGCTACCGACGCGGTGATGAAATTGTTGTTACCAGGCGACGAAGTAATTACCGGCGATGACCTTTACGGCGGCTCGTACCGCATGTTCACTAAAATATTTGCCAACTATGGCATCAAGTTTCATTTCCTTGATCTGTCGAACCCGGAAATTATCCGTGAATACGCTAACGATAAAACCAAGCTGATCTGGATAGAAACGCCGACCAACCCAACCATGCAGATCGTTGATATTGCCGCGGTTGCCAAAATTGGTAAGGAAAAAGGTTTGCTGACTG
>DATJJI010000121.1:0-6825 GCA_035492275.1 Mucilaginibacter sp. | reverse complement strand
TTCTGTTTGTGTTTTTGATCCGGATATTTTTATCTTTTTCAAATCACCATATTTTCCACCTTTTGTTGTAATGATTCCCGGTTCCATGAAAAAAGCAGCTACATTAGGATCATCGTCACTTTTTAATTTAAAGCGACCCTTATATGCGGTGAGATAAACTATTTGTGGCCCTTGAATTTCTCCCTTAAAACTGAATGTTCCGTTTAGCAAAGTACATGTATCATGCGTATGCTTTCCCTTGCTATTAAAATATGAAAGGTCAAGACATACGCCCCGACCTTTTGATAATTTCCCTGATAAAGTAAAATGTTGTGCAGAAGCAGAATTAGAAATCAAAAAGAATATAAGGTAAAATCTCAATAAAAATTTCATCATAACTAATCTCCAATCACAAACATTATCCCTTCACCGTCTCCAGCCATGCACGCGACATCAATGCCGCGCCTGCTACTGACGGGTGCACACCATCGGCTGTCCAATAGGCTGGCGGTGCCATGGTTATTGCCTTATCATAAATAGCCTGGAAGGGTACGAATGGCGCATTATATTGAGTAGCCATATCCAATGCCGCCTTGCGGAACAGATCGAACGTTGGGTACCATTTGTCATCAACCGCTTTTACGCCTTTAACCGCATAAGGCTCGCAGATAATGAGTTTTACATCAGGCAGTGCTTGCTTGGTGCGGTCAAGCAGCTTTTTATAATCGGCAATATAGTTATCAATAGTACCGGTATAGCCATTGGTCAGGGTGTGCCAAAAATCGTTCACACCAATATGAATACTTAATATGTTTGGTTTGATGGCAAGGGTATCGGCATCCCAGCGGTCGGCCAGTTGGTAAACCTTGTTGCCGCTAACGCCTTTATTATATATTTTTAGGTCCTTTTCAGGGTTTTGTAACAGTAGCTCGCCGGTAGTCATTAACGCATAACCGGTGCCCAATGCGCCCGCGTTGTTAGGCACTATGGCATTGCGGTTACCCCGGCCCGCGTCAGTAATTGAATCGCCCTGAAAAAGTATGGTATCGCCTTTTTGTATGGCGATCTTTTTACCCTTAGGCGCGGCAGCCAGTGCCGATGAAACAATTTGCGGAATGCTGATAGCAGCAATGGTACTAATAGAGGCGGTTTTAATAAAACTACGGCGGTTGTTATTCGGGCTCATGTTGATGATAAATGAATATTATAATTGGTTGAGGCTAATATAATTATTCTTTTATGGTTTAGGGATAGCTGAAAAGTAACAATGTCGATGTTTATACAGGATATATAAATGTGGTTAACGATCGAGCTATCAACTAAAAATAAACTGCTAACTTTGCCGCATGTATCCGCTGTTAAAACCTTTACTCTTCCAGTTCGACCCCGAAAAAGTACATTACTTTGTTACCCGTAATTTAAAACGCTTTAACCGTTTCCCAGGTGGAGCGGCTTTGAGCCGTGTGTTATGGGATTTGAAAGACGACCGGCTGGAAAAAGATGTATTTGGACTCAAATTTAAAAACCCGGTAGGCCTGGCTGCAGGTTTTGATAAAAATGGCGACACCATCAGCGAAATGGCTAACCTGGGCTTTGGCTTTATTGAAGTGGGCACGGTAACCCCCCTGCCGCAACCGGGAAATCCAAAGCCAAGGATGTTTCGCAGTCCGGCGGATAAAGCGATCATCAACCGCATGGGTTTTAATAATTTAGGAGTCGATGTACTGGCCGAACGTATTGCCAGCTATCGCCGCAAAGCATCGCCAGCGCAAAAAGGACTGATCATTGGCGGCAACATCGGCAAAAATAAAGACACCCCTAATGAGGACGCGGTAAGCGACTATATTAAATGCTTCGACCGTTTGTTTGATGTGGTCGATTATTTTGTGGTGAATGTAAGCTCGCCTAATACGCCCGGCTTGCGCGCCCTGCAGGAGAAAGAGCCTTTAATGCACATTTTAAACACCCTGCAGCAACGAAACAGCAAGAATGGTGTTAGCAAACCTATCCTGCTAAAAATAGCCCCTGATTTGACAAATGAGCAACTTAATGATATTGTAGAAATAGTTCAGGAGGCCAAAATAGCCGGCGTAATTGCCACTAATACTACTATCGATAAAACATCCCTATCCATCAAAAAACTACAGGATGAAGCGGGTGGCTTAAGCGGTGCGCCCCTAACCAAGCGATCCACAGAAGTGATCCGTTACCTGGCCGAAAAATCAAATCATGCCTTCCCGATAATAGGGGTAGGCGGTATTCACTCGCCTGATGACGCGGTAGAGAAACTGGATGCAGGCGCGTCATTGATACAACTATATACCGGCTTTATTTACGAAGGCCCGGGCTTGATTAAACGTATTAATAAAAAGCTGCTGTCACTATAGAAGCAGGGTCATCCTGAGCCTGTCGAAGGATGTGCGCAGGCCTGCATGGTATGGTTCAGCAAGTTCACCATGACAAACATATTTAGATTTTTTAATATTATATAAGTATGAAAATCTCGAAATACCTGCACTCCTGCTTAGTTTTTGAACTGGATGGCTATAAGTTATTGATCGATCCCGGCAAATTTTCATTCGCCGAAGGGTTGGTTATTCCCGAAACATTCGCGGATGTTAACAGCATTATTATTACCCACATTCATCCCGACCACCTGGATACAGCAAATCTTAAAAAGATAGCCGAACTCAGCAATGCACCTATATATACCAATGCGCAGGTAGGCGAAGTGCTTGAAAAAGAAGCTATAAAACATACTGTTTGGCATGATGGTACGTATTATTTAGGGCCGTTTAAACTGGAAGCGATTCCGGTTTTGCACGAGCCTATTTTAGATAATCCGCCGCCGCAAATGACCGGCTTTATTATCAATGATAAAATATTGCACCCGGTTGATTCGATGGAAGATGCCTTATTAAAATACAAAGACATTGAATTGCTAATCATGGTGACTATGGCACCCTTCGCCAACGAACTGCGCATAACCGGCTTTGCCGATAAAATGCAACCCAAACAGATATTACCCGTACATGATGGCTACGCTAAAGAGTTTTTTATCAAACAGCGTTATGAAGCCTATCAAAAACATTTTGATAAGCAGGGCATAAAATTTAATGGTATTTATAAACCGGGCGAAAGTATAATTATTTAGCCTTATCTTACACCTTATAATGTAGGATTCATTTTCTTAAAATACCATTAAGCTTAATTGTTTAAGCAGGCCACATAGATGGATAATGGTTCTATTTGTCATGCTAATGACATTAAAAAGTCAGGATGATATCCCGACAACGATGTAGATCATCCTATCCTGACTTATAAGTCATTTTGCGGGCGATATTTTTGTTACATAATTTTAGCATTGGTTTATACTCTTAACTATTTTATAATTTTGCCGGACATGACACCCCAGTATGTTTAATTTTTGTTCTAAATATGCCCTGTTAGGCATTTTTTTTATTTTTTGTATAGCTCAGGCTAACGGTCAGCAAAAGGTGTTAAGCCTTAAAGATGCCGAGCAAATGGCTCTCACTAATTACGGTACCATCAAGGCTAAAGCCAATCAATTAAATGCATCTAAATCGGCATTAAAAGAAACACGTACCGAGGCGCTGCCCGATCTGAATCTTTCGGCACAGCAGGATTATGGCACGGTAAACGGTACCAACGGGCCACTTTTTGGTTATCATGGTTTGGCCGTATCATCATCAGGCCCAACACTACCTTCACAAAATTACAATGCGGCTTTTGGTTCGTTATACGTGAGCAATGTTAACTGGGATTTTTTCGCTTTCGGTAAATCGCGCGAGAAGATCAAAGTGCAAAGCTCCATTGTAAATTTAAATGAAACTGACCTGGTGCAGGAGCAATTTCAGCACGAGGTTCGTGTAGCCAGTGCCTACTTGAATTTATTGGTGGCCCAGCAATTGGCCAAGGCACAACAGGATAATTTGGATCGCTCTATGCAGCTGCAAAAAGTAGTGGTGGCACGGGTAATAAACGGTTTAAACCCGGGCGTTGATTCGGCTTTGGCAAATGCCGAAGTATCAAACGCCAGGATAGCGTTAACCAACTCACAGCAAATTGTACAAAATCAAAACAACCTGCTGGCGCAATACCTGGGTATACCGCCACAGGATTTCGTTTTAGACAGCACCTTTGTAACCAAGGCGCCGCCAAAACCCAATGCTCCCTCATCCGTAAATTTTGATGACCATCCGGAGTTGCGTTACTTCCGTAATCGTATTGGTGTGAGCGATGAGCAGGCTCGTTATTTAAGCACATTCAGTTATCCTACTTTTAGCTTGTTTGGTGTTTACCAGGGCCGCGGCTCAGGTTTTAAGGCCGATTATGGAACTAACCTGAACGATTACAGCAGCAGCTATGGCGCGGGCGCCGCGCCAACCCGTTACAACTATTTATTAGGTGTGGCAGTGATATGGAACGTAACCAACCCGTTCAGGGTGCATTACCAGGTGCAGTCACAAAAATATACTTCTGATCAGTTCAGGAATGAGTATGAACTGGTTGGGCAGCAGCTGCGCGATCAACAGTTACTGGCCGAAACGCGCATCAGCAACGCGCTAAAAAATTACAACGAGGCCCCGGTTGAGGTTAAAGCGGCTACCGATGCCTACAATCAAAAATTTACGCTGTACAAAAACGGACTATCAAACATCGTTGATTTTACCCAGGCGCTGTATGTGCTGAACAGGGCCGAGGTAGATCGTGACATCGCGTCGAACACGGTTTGGCAAGCCGTATTATCAAAAGCCGCTGCAGCCGGCGACTTTAACATATTTTTGAATAATTTTTAATAAGATACATATAAAACAATGGGATTGATAAAAGGTGCGCTCAGAAGGCCAATTACCGTGCTGGTTATAGTGGCGGGGTTATTTTTCTTCGGTATAGGCGCCGTACGTTCTATTAAGATTGATATTTTCCCGGACCTTAACCTGCCCGTAATATACATTTCGCACCCTTATGGTGGTTATACACCTAACCAAATGGAATCGTACTTTGGTAAGCAGTACGTTAACTTGCTGCTCTATGTATCGGGTGTAAAAAGTATTGAAACCAAAAATATTACCGGTTTAACGCTCATTAAACTAACGTTTTATGAGGGTACCAATATGGCACAGGCCGCTGCGGAGGTGACGGCCTACACCAACAGGGCGCAGGCCAGTTTCCCGTCAGGTTCGCAGCCGCCATTCATTTTACGTTTCGACGCGTCGACGCTGCCGGTAGGGCAGTTGGTATTAACCAGCCCCAAGCGTACCAATAACGAGCTGCTGGATATGGCCAACATCTATATCCGCTCATCATTTACATCAATACCCGGCCTGGTGGCACCGGCACCATTTGGCGGTAATACACGTACTATACTGCTAAAAGTCGATCCGCAGTTACTACGTTCGCATAACTTAACGCCCGATCAAATTGTTATGGCCTTGCGCGATAATAACCAAAATACCCCGGCAGGTAATGTGCGCATAGGCGATTATAACTATCTGGCGCCTGCCAATACCAGCATAAAAAATGTGGAAGATTTCGGCAATATCCCTATTTACAAAAACGGTATACAAACCGTGTTTCTGCGCGATGTTGCCACGGTTGAAGATGGTGCCGATATCTCTACAAGCTATGCATTGATCAATGGAAAACGGTCGGTTTACCTGCCCATCACCAAATCGGCCGATGCCTCTACCTGGGAGGTTGTGCAGAACTTAAAGAAAGCTATCCCGCATTTCCAGTCGTTATTACCTGAAGACGTTAAGCTGTCGTATGTATTTGACCAGTCGGTATATGTAATAAACGCGGTAAAAAGTTTGGCCGAAGAAGGCGCGATAGGCGCGGTGCTTACCGGCTTAATGGTATTGCTGTTTTTGGGCGATAAACGCGGCGCGCTCATCGTAATTTTAACTATACCAACTTCTATCATATCGGGTATTTTGTTCCTGTCGCTGTTTCATCAAACCATCAACATCATGACACTGAGCGGGCTTTCGCTGGCTATTGGTATTTTGGTGGATGAATCGACGGTGACGATAGAGAATATACACCAGCATTTTGATATGGGTAAGCCCAAGGCTTTGGCTATATGGGATGCCTGTAAGGAAATAGCGTTTCCTAAGTTGCTGATCCTTTTTTGTATCCTGGCGGTATTTGCCCCGGCCTTTACTATGAAGGGTATTCCGGGAGCATTGTTCCTGCCGTTGGCGCTGGCTATAGGTTTTGCCATGATCACATCTTACTTATTGGCGCAAACCTTTGTACCGGTAATGGCTAACTGGGTAATGAAAAACGAGCATGAGGATAAAAGCCATGCCGATGGTTTTGCTTTAGAGGATGAGGGCGATGCATGGGAACAAAAAGAACTGGCCATAAAAAATGCTACACAAACCGAAGGGAAAAAATTAACCCGCTTTGATAAATTCAGGCTGCGCTTTTTGGCCCTGATGGACCGCATGATGCCAAACCGCAAGATCATTGTGACCATATACGCTGTAGCGGCTTGTGCGCTGGCATTTTTACTGCTCAATATTATTGGGCGCGATGTACTGCCAAAAGTAAACTCAGGCACTTTCCAGGTACGGTTACGCGCTGCAGACGGTACCCGTTTTGAACGTACGGAAGCCATCACCTTAAAAGCGATACATATTTTGGGCGATTTGGTGGGCAAGCAAAATATCGAAGTTACTTCGGCCATGGTAGGGCAGCACCCGGGGCAGTTTTCAACCAGCCCTATTTACCTTTTCATGGCGGGCCCGCAGGAAGCTGTACTGCAGGTGAACCTGAAAGAAGATTATAAGGTAAACCTGGATGAGCTGAAAGAACGTT
>DATJJI010000120.1:0-3612 GCA_035492275.1 Mucilaginibacter sp. | reverse complement strand
GCTAAAAAAAGATGACGGCAGCGGTACCATACAGCTAATTAATTTTACCCTTCTTTACACCCAGGCGACTACTTACACTTTTGAGTATGTGTATAGTGAAGACAGGAAAGAGGTTGTTAAGGACGAGTATAAAACATTTATATCATCTATCAGGATATCACCCGAACTGCAGCGTAACGACCAGTATATATCAAATGCAAAAGGATTATCGCCGGCACTTAAGGGCGTTATATACGGCGGCGGCGCTTTAATTGTAATATTTATTATCGTGACTTTGGTACGCCGCAAGAGACGATTATCATTGAGCTAATTAAGATTTATTGAAAGATGTGACGAAAGCCCGGAGCTGCTGGAATAAGCCATCAGCCCCGGGCTTTTGGTTTTAGGGTTTGCAGCAATCCTTTGTTCCACGATGGGCGATGAATAAATTGCCTGCTTTCGATAAAGCTTAACCAGAAAATAGTACCAAACACGCCGATAGCCGAGCCCGCTACAACGTCTTCAAAAAAATGCTCGCTCAGGTACATGCGCGAATAACCTACAGCCACCGCATAAATTAATAGTGCAACCCACCAGTTTTTATTTTTTATGAGATAAAGAATAACAATAGCCGCCGAAAAAGCAGTTACAGTATGCCCCGACGGGAAACTATTGAACTGGAGCATATAAACTCCCTTAACCAAATGTATATGACTAAGCTGGTCTTTGTATAGCAGGGTAGGCCGCGGCAGATCACAAATATACTTTACCACCTGGGCTGTAAGCGAAGTAATGGCATAAGTGCTGGCCATCAGGAAGCCTGCACGATAGTTAAACAGCAGCAATATAGCCGATAATGATATGATGGTCCAGCCGTTACCCAGGTCGGTAATATAAGGCGCTATCCAGTCGGCAAAGGCGTAGAAATGGGCGTTTACGGCGAAATAAATATCATGCCGCGTAAACAAAACCTTGATAATGAGGCAGGCACAGAGTAAAATGAGGTACAGGATAAAAAATAACCTTACTTGCTTTAAAACCTCATTTATTCCTATCTTCATCGTGCAAAATAAGCATATACTTATTGAATTAAAAAAAATGGTTATGTTTACCAGTGCTGACCTAATTAAGAAAAAGAATGGCGAAAGGTATATTTCGTAAAAAAAACATACACAAAATATTGCTCGATGTAGAAAGCGGTTTCGGGGATTCGGAACACGCGGGCGGACATCTGAAAAAAGAACTGAATGTTAAAGACCTAACCCTTATGGGTATTGCGGCCGTGGTTGGCGCCGGCATATTCTCCACAATTGGGTTGGCATCTTTTAACGGCGGCCCCGGTGTTACCATACTATTTGTTATAACAGCCGTTACCTGTGGATTTTCCGCCCTATGCTATGCGGAGTTTGCTTCGCGTATACCTGTGGCGGGCAGTGCTTATACCTATGCCTATGCTTCTTTTGGTGAGCTGATAGCCTGGATAATAGGGTGGGATCTATTGATGGAATACGCTATAGGCAACATAGCTGTAGCCATTTCGTGGAGCACTTATTTTGTGAACCTGCTGGAGGGTTTTCGTATACACGTTCCGGCGTATTTAACTATGGATTATTTTACCGCTTTCAAGGCGCATGAAGCACTCCAGGCTCATACTACAGCGGTAACGGATGCAATAACGCAGGGAGCCCAGGCATGGAATACCGCTCCCGGCTTTGGCGATTTTAGGTTAATAGCTAATATACCCGCGTTGCTGATCGTTATTATAATCACATACCTGGTTTACGTCGGCATCCGCGAAACTAAGAAAGCCACCAACGCCATGGTGTTTTTAAAGATCGCAGTGGTGATAGCGGTAATTATAATCGGCTTTTTTTATGTTACGCCTGCAAACTGGCACCCATTTATGCCGAACGGCTTTAGCGGGGTAATGAAGGGCGTATCAGGCGTGTTTTTTGCCTATATCGGTTTTGATGCCATATCCACCACGGCCGAAGAATGCCAAAGTCCCCAGCGTGATCTGCCGCGTGGAATGATATACTCGCTAATTATCTGTACAGTCCTTTATATCCTGATAGCGCTGGTGCTTACAGGCATGGTGAGCTACAAAGAATTGGCCGTTGGCGATCCGCTTGCGTACGTATTTACCAAACTGCATTTAACCTTTTTGAGCGGTATTATTTCGTTCAGTGCGGTTATTGCTACGGCGAGTGTATTGCTTATATTTCAGTTAGGGCAACCCCGTATATGGATGAGCATGAGCCGTGATGGGTTATTGCCAAAAGCATTTTCAAAAATTCACCCTAAATATCGTACGCCATCATTTGCCACGATTGTTACCGGGTTTGTGGTTGCTATACCGGCGCTGTTCATGAACTTAACCGAAGTTACGGACCTTACAAGTATAGGCACCCTGTTTGCTTTCGTTTTAGTTTGCGGAGGCGTACTATTGCTGCCGCGCGAACAGGCAAAGAGCGGCCGTTTTCACCTGCCCTACATCAATTCAAAATGGATTGTGCCTATACTATTTGTTATAGGGGCATACTTTTTTAAAGATTATCTTTGGGCGTTGCTTACAGGCAAAAATGCGCACGAAAGCTTCCCATTCTTTTTGTTTGTGATATTATCAGCAGTGCTGACTGTACTGGCTTTTGTTAAAAATCTGTCGTTAATACCCGTACTTGGGCTAATGAGCTGTTTTTATTTAATGACAGAACTGGGTTATACAAACTGGATCCGCTTTTTGGCCTGGCTTGTTATAGGTTTGGTAATATATTTTACCTACAGTTATAAGCATAGCGTTCTTGGACGGGAAAATGCAGTTGCCAGGTAAACATAATATTCGCTAAGAAGATTACCCGGAAGTCCGTACAATTGAGTTTGGATTACAATTCCATTGCAAACGATAAGCCCTTTACGCCATCCTGGTACATTGGCATCACCATCGTGGTGTGTTTACCATTCTTATCTGTATGGGTTAGTGCATTACGCAGGTAAGGGTAAACAAGGTAAGCGGCTTTTGTCGATAAGATACCGAACCCGGCGCCGGCGACAACATCGCTAAACCAGTGGTCGCGGTGATACATGCGCATTACACCGGTTGTTATAGCCAGTGAATAACCCGCAATACCATACCAGGGCGATTTTCCCGCATATTCCTGTGCTAAAAACTCAGCTCCCATAAATGCGTTAGCAGTATGCCCTGAAGGGAATGAAAGGTGATCGGATTTGTTTGGTCTTAACCGGTGAGTTGTGGTCTTTAAACCGTAAACGCTTGCGCCTGCGAAAGCTGCTGACAGCCCCAGCAACGCAGTACGGTCAATAAACCTGTTCTTACCGGTAACACCTACGAGATTTAAACCATAAACCAAAGCCACTGGCCCGTACTGCATGTAGTTTTCAATACTTCCGGGATATTTGGGGTAGTATTTATCAAACTGGCCATTTACATAATAGTCAATTCTTCGTACGGGGTGGACAATAAACGAAACTACACCATAACCAACCAATGCGGCAGGGGGGATAAGGGCAGCAGTAGAACTATGTAAATGTTTTACCGTATCGGGCGCTGTAAGGAGATCCTTTTTTACAGTATCAACAATTTTTTTCTTTGTGGTATCTTTAACCTGTGCACTT
>DATJJI010000119.1:0-14629 GCA_035492275.1 Mucilaginibacter sp. | reverse complement strand
CGTATCGAGCCATTCAAACTCAACATCTGATAAAAAGCTGCCGCGTTTTATAATGCCTGCCAATTCTGCAATTTCCTGTTTGTTCAGGTTTTCTTTGTTTTTAACAATATTAAGGTATTGCATATAATCTATCCGGATAATACGGTCATCAACCTCTATTTTCCAGTTACCTGTTTCGTTGGATATTTTGCAGCTATCCAGATTTTTCAAAATCGCTTTTAGCCGTGCAATATTAGCCGACCGGTTGTTGCGGGCATTTTCGGTGGTTTTATCGGCCCATAAATATTCTTCCAGCTTTTCTGAATTTATACCCCTGCCCCAACGTATGCTATACAGTATAATGATCAGGAAAAGCTCTTTTATTAATGGCGTAAAAAACCGGGTAAGATCACTACCCGCATTGTCAAATATTTGGAGGTCGCCAAACAGGAAAATAGTATTAATGGGTTTCGCTTCAATATCAGCTATCGGCTTTGCTTCGGTTACCGCGGGTTGTAGTGTTTCTTTTATGGTATGCCCGTCTGCTGACGCGCTATTTTTTTGGTTTTTTCGCTTATACCTGTTCAAAAGTAGCAGTAGCGCATACGTAAAACCTGCTATGATCAGAATATAAATAAAATAGCGTAAAGAAGATCCTGAGCCAAGACCGGCTACCTGCGTATCCATCACCGGCGGATCATTCAGTGCGTATACGCTTACTTTGGTCTTGTTGGTTTCTTCGATATAATTGGTGGTTACCGCCACAAACTGTTTGGCATTCGGGCAGTAAAAAAGATCGGCAAATGATTTAATATCATGAAAGCAGTAAGGTATGGCATTGCCTACTTTTTTAAATCCGGGCCTGTTCAAGGAGCCGGTTATTAATTGAAGTTTTGAGCTATATTCGTTTTTATCAAATATCAGCGCATAATACGTTCGCTCTTTTTCATTAATGATCATTGAATTGGCAAACACAAAATCATTAACCGGTAAATTAAGCTCGTATACTTTTTTTATGGTTTTAGTTTTAACATCAAAATATAACAGATCATAAAAATAGCGTGGGCTTAGGGCCTGGTCGCCGGTAACGCTGCCGTAGCCGCCCATAATATAGGCGCCGCTTTTAGTGGCCCCTAATGCCGAAAGGTAGCGCGGCACCAGCAATGAGGCTCCCTGCACGGTTACTTTATGCCAGGTTTTGGTTGGGAAATGATAACGCAGAATATCATTTTTATACTGTAAATGGCCATACCCGCCTATCAGGTACATCGAGCTATCGGCAGCCGAATAAAATTTATTGTAATGCCAGTAATGTTCGGTAAAGCGCCTCGGGTGGTTAAGCTTAATATCCCATTGCGAATGGTCAAAATTAAATTTAACCATGCGCGCACTATCCGGATCAGGGTTAATAAGGCCACCCATTTCAGGTACATATAATGACTCTGAGCCACGCACGATATATTGCGCCGATTGATAAGGATACCTTGCCAAATTGTTTTTCAAGATAGTATCTTCTAAAACAGAATTATCACTGATGATGTACAGGTTTTCTTTCTTAGGATCGAATGCGGTATTAACGCTGCCATTTAATGTTAACGATTGTGTTAACTGCCAGTCGCGGTGCAGTTCATGCATCCACAACGGATTTTTTACCATTCCGTGTTCGTCTTTTATTTCTTCCCGGGCTTTTGTGCCGTCATATTCATTTAACAGCCATTTGTATTTAAGCTTATTCCCATCAACTATATTTATATTTCTGATGATCATTGATGGCACATCGGTAGTTGTAAACTGCCGGTAATTATTAACGCCAAATAAAAATTTATAGCAACTATTTCGGTGCAAAGGCATCGCTTGCGCATATGATTCGCCGCCTGAGTATACTATCAGTTTACCGGCATCAAAATCAAACTTAATCCGTATGTGGTTCCATTGCTTAAAAAGAGCGGCAAGCTTTATCTCGAACGAGATCTTTGAATAGGCATCGCCTACAATCAGCTTAAATTGTTTATGGTTTTTGGCCGTATCGGGTATATCGGTATAAACCAGGTCAACATTGGTGTTATCGTTTTCAATAACGCGTAATATGTAGCCGAAATAGTTGGTGCAGTTTGGCCGAAAATTGAGATCAAAGGCTATTTCGAAATTATTTGAGAAACAAAGGGTTTTTCCCGGGCTAAGGTCTAATCCGGTTCTTTTTTCCTGGTGAACTTCATAGCCGGCAAACCCCAAACCAAATGATTGGCTGTAGACACATCGCACTGAGATCAAAATAAAAAACAAACAAAGTATGACAACCTTGTTAATGCTGATAGTATTCATCACAAATAGATGTTAATGCTGTCAAATAACCAATGGCCAGCATCTGTTTAGCGCGTCAAAAAATTATATTAAGCGTAGACTTAAATTGGTGCGTGAATGTACAATTTTTTTGTTATTATATATTTCTTATAACGACAAAAATCTGAGAATGACAAAACACTCAAAAAAACACCAGTACTGGCCCAAGCAATACTCTATAGCCGGTTTGTTTAACAACAAACTATTTATCAGGCAATAAGCATTGCTTTTTTCTTAATAATAACTATTATTTTAGGTTTGGTGCAAATGGCACCATGATCGCTAACCTATCGTAAAGGTTAAACCCGCGATCTGATATTAATTATTTGCTTAAACGAAAAAACAGGGAAATGGTTTGCCCCGGGAGGGGCAGTTAAACTGTATAATTATATGATATGGCTACCTTATTGCCAAAAAGCGGGTTGTTTATTAGTGCCGCGCAGGGTACAATCTGTACAAAAACGGCTGGAACCTGTATAACCAATCAGTACACCCAATGAATTATAGGCAGGATAAATAGGAAGCCAAGATGGGTTCTTACCGAAAAAATAATCGGCATACACATAATTCTTAGGGTCAACGTTCCTAAGTTGTCTTGGATCCGATAGTGGATAAACCGTGTCGGCAAGGCATTTACTGTAAACGGAGCGGTCGCTGCCCCACGAAGCAGGCAGGGATGTATTATGTACAAATATGCGTTTTTGTTGTACCGTACCTGCACTTATATAGCCAAAAACAGGTTCGGAGCTATTAGTGGCATTATGAATATTGCCATTTACCGTTGATGGTTGCGCGTCAAATATACTGCCTAATTGTTCGGTATTCTTTTTCAGGTTTTGCCAAAAATCAAAAGCTTCTTTGGTTAATGCATACTGTTTTACCAATATGCTGTATTCAATACCTAATTTTTCGGATATAGCCGGCACAGTGGTTATGGGTGTTTGAAATAATACATCCTGGGTTAAATTTGAGGTTGTTGCCAATATTACATCGCTTGATGCGTCATTCCCCCAGCAAACATCAACCCGTTGGCTTTGCGAGCGCGGCACTATATCGGTACCTGAAACAATAAACGATGCCGAAAAGGCCGAAATAAACTGCCAGGTTTCTACATACTCATACCGATAATACCGGGTGTTATTTGTAGCATCGTGCGCATTTACATATAGCTGCAAACCATTGACAGGTGTCATGTAGCCCAGGCTGTCAATTGCTGGTGCTTCTTTCACAGGTACAAAATCAGATAAGTATGTTTTACGATCAGCTGTAATTATTCTTAAACGATATTTTGCCGATTTATTCAGGTTAAGCGGGGCTGCGGCATAGGTGCCTATTGTTTTTAACTCTTTAAGCGGGTAAGTGGTGTTAGCATCACTTTCAATGCTGATCTGTGCACTGGTTTCTGCTTTTATGGAGGTCACATTATTAAGTGGAACCGTGCGGCTCAGCTTTATAAAGGTAGAGTCGGTACTGCTGCTGTTAATTATGCCTTCAACAACAAGATAGTTTGAGTTGGTTGCAATAACCGGCGGAAGAAATTTTTGTCTGCAACCGCAAAAAGCTATGAGTAATAATACTATGGTGTAACAATATCGTTTAATCATCTGTTGTTTAATTGGGCCAATAGGCGGGTTTTTTAACTGAGCCACGTACCGTACAATCTGCGCAATAAGCGCCTGAACCTAAATAACCCACCATTATATGATTCGGATTTATAGCCGGTATAGTGATAAGCTGTGCAGGTGGTTTTCCGTAAAAAGTACTGGCATAGTCGGCAGGGTATATGGTATCCTGACCGCATTTGGGGTAAGGATCGTCCTGCCCCCAGCTTGATGGCAACACGCCATTTAGCACTGTTATGCGTTTTTGTACCGTCGTACCTGCGCTAATATAGCCAAACACGGCTTCCTTATTATCATTAATATTATGAATGTTACCATTTATTGTTGATGGCTGTGCATCAAATATACTGCCCAGCTCTTCTGTGTTCTTTCTCAAATTCTGCCAAAAATTAAAAGCGTCTTCGGTAATAGCATATTGCTTCACAAGGATGCTATAACCCATACTCAATTTTTCTGAACCCGATGGCACTGTGGTAATAACACTCTGATAAAGTACATCTTGCGCAAGTTTATTGGTTGATGCCACTACTATATCGCTTGATTGCAGGTTGGCCCAGCAGTAAAATACATTTTGTGTAAAGGGTCGCGGAATAATAGTATTGTTTGACGCAATAAAAGTTGAGTAGTACTTTGCATGAAATTCCCAGGTTTCTGTGTAATCCCAACGATAGTAGCGCGTAGCGTTTGCCGCATCATGCGCGTTCACATATAGCTGCAAACCATTCGGTTTTATTGAATAACCCAGGCTATCAATAGCGGGCACCTCCTTAACCGGTACAAAATCGGATAAATAGGTTCTATGGTCTGTGGTGATAATACGCAATCTATACTTGCCTGCCTTATTTAAATTAAGCGGCGCACAGGCATAAGTGCCTGCCGTTTTTAACTCTTTAAGCGGATAATTAATATTGGCATCGCTTTCAACGGAAAGTTGTGCGCCCGTTTCTACTTTTAATGAGGTGATATTATTAAGCGGCACGGTACGAGCCAGTTTTATAAATGTAGAGTCGGTACCACTGCTATTAATTATGCCTTCAACTACAAGGTAATTAGAATTGGTGGCAATAATCGGTGGTAAAAATGATTGCCTGCAACCATAGGTTAACAATATTATCAAAACTAAAAGTTGATTCAGATTTTTCATATCCTCGCTACGTTAACATAACAAGATACTTATCCATGTGGGTGAGTACTTTTTATAAGATCACCAAAAAGAGGGTTTATGATTATAGCCCCTTAACCTGCAATCCAGACAATCGCGGGTACGTGCTGTCCAACCTGTTACTTTTCCCGACGGGTCATATATTGGGTTGTAGGGTATCAAACTTTGGTTATAAAACACATAATAGCTACCTTCAAGCACACTGGTTTGCCCATCATTAGGGTTGCAGTTTGCATATGGATCATAAGGAGTCCACGATGATGGCAGGTTCATGGCAGCATCAATGAATATTCGTTTTTGCTGCACTGCCCCTGCACTAACATATCCCAGTACAGGTTCGGCGGGGTTGTTCCGGTTACGTACATTCCCGTTTGGCGATGATGGCTGGGCATCAAATATACTTCCTAATTGTTGAGTATTAGTTTTAAGTATCTGCCAGTAATTAAACGCGTCCTGGGTAAGAGCATATTCTTTTACCAAAATACTGTATCGTGTTTCAAATTTTTCTGAAGTGCTTGGTACAGAAGTAATAGGGAGTTTATAAACAACATCATTTGCATACTTGGTAGTAGAGGTCAATATGATATCCGTTGCATAATTGTTGGCCCAGCAATCGTGTATATTATCACTGGTTGAGTTATCACGTTCAACAATCTGCATGTTTTTTGCAACATACGGCGCATCTGCATCAGTATGAAATGCCCATGTTTCAATATACTCGTACCGGTAATATTTGGTTTGATTGGCTGCATCATGAGCGTTTGCAGATATTTGTACCCCATCGGCTGTAATTACATAGTTCACGCTATCAATAGGCGGCGCGTCTTTAACCGAAACAAAATCTGATAAATAGATCTGATTTTTAGCTGTAATTATCCGCAGCCGATATTTGCCGGTATTACCTACGTTTAGCGGCGCACAAGCGTACGATCCTTTACCGAGCTCTTTTAACGGATAAGTTTTATTGTTATCGCCTTCAATAATTACCTGTGCAGCAGTTTCAGGATTAGTTACAACCGGGCTTTTTAATACGGTGGTGCGGCTTAACTTTATAAAGGTTGAATCATTCCCGGTATTTATTACACCTTCAACCACCAGGTAGGTTGTGTTGATATTGGTTGTTATTTCGGGTGGTGCATATGGTTTTTTGCACCCAAAGCATAGTAATGTTATCAGCAGCAACCCTAAAAATAAATTCAGATTTTTCATAGCCTTTTATACAATACCAATTACTCCACCATATGGGGGGGGGTAATTGGTATTGATCACCAAAAAACTGGTTTATGATTGTAGCCTTTTAGCCTGCAATCAATACAATCACGAAGACGGCCTGTATAGCCTATCAAAGCGCCGGTAAATTGATCATAAACCGCTGAATACGGCAAAAAATAAAAATTATAAAATGCATACAAGTTGCTTAGCGGTACTAATGTCGAGCCTGCTTCAGCGTTACAGGTCAGATATTTATCAAAAGGCACCCATGATGCGGGTAATTGGCTCCTGTCAATGAATATTCGTTTTTGCTGCACTACACCAGCACTTATATAACCAATTACAGGTTCCGCATAGTTGTTTATATTGTGAATATTACCAATAGGTTTCGATGGCTGTGCGTCGAATATGTTTCCAAGATTCTCAGTGTTGGTTTTCATTAATTGCCAAAAATTGAAAGCCTCGTCGGTAAGCGCATACTCCTTTAGCAGCAAACTGTAGCGTATAAGAAATTTTTCGGACGTAGACGGCACGGTTGTTACCGGCAACTGATATACTACATCTTTGCTAAGTTTATTGGTTGAGGTAAGTATAATATCAGTAGCATAATTATTTTGCCAGCAATCAGTAATATCTGTAACACGTGGCACTATCTGCATATTTATAGCCTCAAGCGGCGCGTGTTCATGAGTTTGAAAAGCCCATGTTTCTACAAACTCATATCTGTAATTTTTGGTTTGGTTGGCCGGGTCATGAGCGTTTGCAAATATTTTTACTCCGCCGGCTGTAATTACATAGTTTACACTATCAATAGGCGGCGCATCTTTAGCCACCACAAAATCTGATAAATAGGTTTGATTTTTAGCTGTAGCTATCCGCACCCGGTATTTAGCTGTATTACCCACATTGAGCGGCGCGCAGGCATAGGAGCCCTTCCCGAGTTCTTTAAGCGGATAGGTTTTATTATTATCCCCTTCAACCATGATTTTTGCGCCCGTTTCGGGGCTGGTTACAAACGCGCTTCCAAGTACCGTAGTACGACTCAGTTTTATAAATGTTGAATCGTTCCCGGTATTAATTTCACCTTCAACCACCAGGTAAGTGGTATTTATATTGTTGGTTATAGCTGGTGGAGCATATGGTTTTTTGCAACTGAGTAACATACAAAGCCCAGCTATTATGCCCAATATTCTATTGGCCGTTTTCATTGAAACTATTTCCTTACCTCGAAGTTGAAATAGCGGCTGCCGGCATTGCCGTTAGGGGTTATGCCCTGTACAATGCCTATATATTTACCCTGCTGATCGGATGTATAAAAGCTAAGCGTGCTTTTTCCCTGGCTATCGGTTATCACATTCGGTTTCCAGAATAATACATTCCTAAAATCGGGCAGGCGGCTGCTCATCTGCTGTTCTGTTTCATAAACCGGTGAATAAAACTCGCGCTGCAGGTTCAAGCCTTCATAATCAATCACTACAGATTTTGGATCGATCTCAAATCCACCCATATCACCTTTATAGGATGTAAAACTTAATATACCTTCGGCAACTGCAGGCCCATAAAAATACCGGTTATGTACCACTTCCAGTTTTTTTACTTTTAACGGGTTGATAGAATACGTTTTATCAATATCAAACACCGGCACGCCATCCATCATAACCAATGGCCCTTCTTTTATAAAGTTTTCTTCATTAAATATCCTGATCTGATATTTACCCCGGCTGCGCGATGTAAAAACACCGGTTACATACTCTTTTAACACCTCTTCCATCGTCGGGAACCTGGTATAATCATCCAGCATATAGGTGTTGGTTGGTGTTCCATAAAAGGCAGTGGTATCAACAACCGGCTCATAAAAGCGATTGTTTTTTGGCCCCGAATATATGTTCTGTACCTGCATGTACAGGTTTTTTCCTAAAAGGGTTGCCTTGCTTTCTGTTTTCAGGTCAACGAGCGGCAAGGTCCAGTCGGTATATTTTAAAGAGAACGGATTGTTCAATTCAATATGGTAAACACTGTCGGCCGTTGAATATTCTGTTTGCGATACCAACTCGTTAGGGCCATAAAAAAGCTTGGCGTTGAATATAAACTGGCCTCTATAATCACTTGGTGCCGTATAAAGCTGCACCCTGTTGCCCGGTATTGATAAATAACCTATTATGCCGGCCCGGGTTACATCTGCCGTACCTTGTTTTAGTTTACCGCTTATTAAATGGCCATTATACTCAGGCAAAAACTCATAGTTAGAATAAGTATTACCTGCCAAAACATCGCTCCAACTAAAACGGCGCCAACCTTGTGTAAGCAGCAAATTATCAAGCGCGGCAGCGGCCTCCGCATCATTATTTTTTAAGTAATAACCTGGCGATTCAATGTTTCCCTTCATATCCGAGCATAACCATAAATAGCTCAATATATCATTCTCATCAGCCGTTTGCAGCGAATCGATCTTGTAAACAGATACAGAAAGATTACTGCTTACCTGTTTCTGGTCCGGATTGTTTGTACTAAGGCTTATGTTTACTTTTTTACGTGTACTATATTGTGCCTGGTCTGTATTTGCAGTTATTTGTAATGTTTTGGTAGGTTGTTTAAAAATAAGTCGCTCGCAAACCGGCTGTTTGTTCCCATTAAAAATGGTAATAATGTTAACGCCATCGTCCAATTTTGCCTTGTCAATACTAAAAGTGATCGTCCCGTTTTCAAGTGTTTTTGCCTCGGCCATTTTTGTTATTTGGCGGGCATGCACCAAAAAAAAGATCTGCGCCGATTGATTGGCCAGGCTGCCCTTAACGGTAACATTGTAACTGCCGTTATTAGCGTCAACCTGCATTACATAGCCCTCATCTTTTACATCGGGCAAATTTTGAGTAACTGGTTTGTCGGCACCTAGCTTTATAACAGCACGGTAGGTATTATTGGCCATTGGTGTAAACATAAAGGTACCCATGCCAAATTTAAGCGGGCTAAATCTGGCAACTGTATCATTACGCTGATTTAGTATGGCTCCTTTAAAATTTGTGCCTTTGCCATCACGGCCTGTAACTTTAAATGCAACTTTGCCGGCTATGTTTTTTACCAGGTTTCCTCCTTCCGGGAAAAACTGAACATTATATGGCGGCGGCGTATCAACTGCTGCAACCGGGCTTTTTAATGAATTAATAATAGTTAGTGTTTTTTCAAAATAACTGTCAGGGCTAAAATTCTTCATCCAGTTGGTATACACCCTGAATTTATAATTACCATTGTTTAATGATACCGGGATATATATTGAACCATTACCTGTTGTGTTTTTAAGTTCAATTTTGGCTTGCATTACAGCGGTGTTGGTACCGTTTAGCACTTCAACATAGGCAACCTTGCTAAAATTAAGCGGCTGGTTATTGCCTCCGTTAACATCATAAATTTTAAACCAAAGTATTTCGCCTGTTAAGTAAAAATTCTTATCTGTATGTACGTACAGTTTTTCATGCAAACTGTTTTGACGATATTGCTCGAGGCCGTTTTTCAGATCATTTAAAACCTGGGCTTTTGCGGGCCTGATCACAAATAAAACCGATGACAGTATAAAAACAAACCTTATATAGAACATATTTTTTTTCATAACTAACTTCATCATTCCTTAAAACTTGATATTATAATTCACAAACGGTATAGGGTTAGCAAATATGGATAACTTATAACCGTTAATTACGCCGCCTTGCTCGGTGAAATAGGTTGAGTATGCATTTTTACGCCCGGTTAGGTTATACACACCAATGGTCCATGAATTATGCGTAAGCTGATGTACTTTATGATTGCCCTCTATATTCAATGAAAAATCGCTGCGGAAATAATCTGGTATACGGTATTGGTTCCTATCAGAATAATACACCCTTTCTGAACCCGCATAATAGTATTTGGCTATTGGTAAAGTAATTGGGCGGCCTGTACTGTAAGTTGTAGTTAACGAAATGCTGTAGCGGTGACTAAATTTGTAATTACCGGTAAAATTAAAGCTATGTGGTTTATCATAATTAGCCGGATAATAAGCACCTTCATTAATAATATCACCCTGATTCAAATCGCTCTGTTGTAAAAATGTACGTGAATAGGTATAACTCATCCAGCCGTTAAGTGCGCCTACTTCCTTTTTTATCAGGAACTCAACGCCATAAGCTTTGCCATGCGTTTCAAGCACATCAGTTTCAAGGTGATGGTTAAGCACCAATGTGGCGCCGCTTCTGTAATCCAGGTAATCTTTAATTCGTTTATAATACACCTCTACAGATGTTTGTATGGTATTTTTTGCAAGGTTTTTATACAAGCCCAATGATACTTGGTCGCCATACTGCGGCTTGATGTTAGGATCGCTCAATTTATAAATATCTGTTGGCGAAATTGCTGTCGTATTTGATATGAGGTGCAGGTATTGGCGTAAAGTATTATAGCCGGCCTTGACCGAAAAATCATTGGTTATTAAATACCGCGCAGATACACGTATCTCCGGTCCGCCATAAGTTTTAATGATCTTATTGTTCCCGTATTTAACGCTGTCTATCTGGTTAACAGAGGTTACAGGTAATCCCGGAGCATAAACATTAACTGTTTGTGGGCCCAGGTAATTATAAATAGAATAACGTACACCTGCGTTTACGGTAAGTTTTGGGCTGATATCAAACTTATCACCCAAATAAATTGCGCTTTCCAAAGCTTGCTCATTAGGCACAACGTTCAACGCTACTAATGATTTGTCGCCTACAGGGCTGTTTGTACCTGGCTGTAACTTGTAATAAATAGAGCTTAAACCAAAATCAATACTATGTTTCGGATTAAGAAAATAGCTGAAATCTGTTTTAAAGTTAGCCTGGCCAATATTAAATTTAAACTGATAAGCATTTACCGGATTAGCCTCGCTTGATACATTATAATTATAATCGTCATATCCGCCGGTAATTACGCTATATAACTTATCGCTATAGTTATGCTTCCATTTTATTGATATGGTTTTATTGCTGTAAGCATAGGTTGTGTCGCTGTTCAGTCTGAAACTATCATGGCTGGCATAGGCATTCAGGTAAATGTTGTTTTTTTCATTTATTTGATGGCTGATGCCAAAAGTAAGGTCGTAAAATGATGCACGGCTGTTTTTATATTCGCTGGGTAATAGCTTAAGCAGATAATTTGCATAGGTGGTACGCCCGCCAAAAATAAACGAGGTTTTCCCTGAATCTATCGGGCCCTCAACACTAAGCCTGCTGGTCAGTAATCCAATACCTGCTGATCCGGTATACTTATTTTTGTTTCCTTCCCGATTAGTCACATCAAGTACAGACGATAGCCTGCCACCAAATTTTTCGGGTATGCTGCTTTTATATAATTCAATGTCTTTTACAACATCAGGGTCAAAGGCCGAAAAGAAGCCAAAAAAATGTGCGGGGTTATATATTGTGGCATCGTTAAGTAAAATAAGGTTTTGATCCGCCGATCCGCCACGTACGTTAAATCCAGTTGTTGCCTCACCTACTGATGTTACACCAGGCAGGGTTAATACTACCCGCAATACATCTGCCTCGCCAAATACTGCCGGTATATTTTTTATAGTTGCAATGCTAAGCCTGGTAGCGCCAAGTTCTGCACTTTGTACGTTCATGGCAGCTCGGTCTGCCGATACAATAACTTCTTTTAGTGTTGTTACCCGTTCCTGCATTTCAATATTTATCTGCCCGTCGGCATTTAATACAATTTGGCGCTGGGCATCTTTCATTCCTAAGGCACGAATAGTAAGTGTGTGTTTGCCCGAGGGTAAACGCATCACGTAATGACCAAAACCATCTGTATTAGCACCGGTATTTGCATCTTGTACAAATATGGTTGAGCCGGTCAACACCTCGCCCGTCTTTATATTACGCACGTAGCCCGATAAAGTTAAATTTCCTTTTACGGCGCCATTACTTACACCTATCTGATACACTTTATTCTCGGCGGTGGCCTCAACTACTTTTTTTGTATCTGTTAGTGCAAAACTCTCAACGGCTTCCTGCTTTGTGGCAACAGGTTTTTCATTGCTGAAAAATCCTTCAGAAAGTTCTGTTTTAATTTCGCGGCCTTTGGTTATAAAAATTTCGCGCCCGCTTATGGCATAATAACAACGAGTACCTTTAAGGGCCTGCTCCAAAATATAACCAACCGATTTTTGAGTTGCCTGCAGGGTAATGCGGAGGCTATCAACATCAGCGGGGTTATAATAGAAATGATAATTTGTTTTTGATTCTATATCGCTTGCAACCTGCCCCATTGTAGCATGTTGAAAGTTAACATCAATTTGTTTTTCATTGGCTGATTGTGAAAACACAGGGCCGTAAAAAATCACGCATAAAAAAAACAGGTAAAAAAATCTCATTCTTTTATTGTGTTAAGGTATCATAATATATCACCGCCCTGGCTATCGATTGGTCTTTATTCTCTTTAAAGTCCAGATTATTATCATTAATGAATTTTCGCAGGTCTTTTTTTCTGTCTTTTAAAACACTCAGCAAACTCCCTTTACTATCGGCTTCATAATACTTACCCGCTTTTTTAATAAATATATTATCTGCTTCCGGGTAAAGTTTATCCTGATTAGGCAGGGTGAGCAAGCTTTTTGTACGCCTTACCAGTACTTCTGTTTTTCCGCTGTACAATTGGTCATATATGCCTGATTTTAAATTGCCTGAACCTTCCGGAACATTGCGATAAATAAAAAAATGATTTTGAAAAGTGAAGCTTGTTAGTTTTTCAGGAATGAGTATATAATTTGTTGTTTTATTGTATAACAATGCAACAACTTCATTTTTATATAGGTCATAAACTAATGGGACATTGGTATAGGTTGCTCCATTATAATTAATTGTTGAGTTAACCCAAAAACTTTGATCCTGGTAAAAAACATTATCCTTTTTTTGCCGGTTATAAAATACATACTCCGGCCCGTTATATAATCCCGACTGTAATACTATGGTTTTTTTGTAATTGTTAATGGCATTATTAACCGGAATTTGGTATTGTGTACTATCGGCTTTTTGTTGGGCATAAGCACCGGCAGTATATGCGAACAACACCAGGCATACTGCTAATTTTATATTAATATTCAAGGTGGCTGTAGTTTAAGTTTATAATTATCATTAATACTATTTATAAAGCCAAACAGGGGGGTTAGCACCTGCCGTAAACACTTTTTAATGCGTATTTATAACTATAACAATCTTATAAAGCTTAGGGGTGAGTTTATAATATCTTTTTAACACAACTTTTATAAGTACCAATACACATTTTTGCAAAAAATAAGCATAAAAAAACACCCCTGGCAAATTGCCGGGGGTGTTTTATAATTAACTTATATGGTTAACTATTAATGCACTGTAAACTGCACAGTTGGGCTCCAGTTTTGTTTACCATTTGAACCGTGGCCTAATATAGCAACACGGAAATAGTAAGTACCTGGGTTTAAGTGTGTATTTGCCCAAGGCACAGAATACGTTTGAGCTACGTTGTTAATTAACCATAGAGGTGTATATGGTGCACCTACTATTGCATCCTTAACAGTATAGGCAAACTGGTTTTGGTAATAACTACCTACACCTTTATTCGCTGTACCACCATCAACTATTGGATAATTGTTAACATATATTTGTAAGTTATTATTATCCGATAAATCTACAGCGGCTACACCAGCTGTAGTTGATTTTGTTACTGTAAAAGTAAAAATCAAGTTACCACCGGCATCTTCCGTAATAGTTGGAGTTGTGATATAATAATAAGGTGATACTTTCCAGTTCTGGGTGGTTACCTGGCCAGAAGAAAGTGTGATCCGGGCAGTATCGGCAGCCAAATATTTCCATGGACCAGTTTGTGCTACCAATAATGCTTTGTAATTCTCAGCAAATAGCTTGGTATTCAAATAGGTTCCGTCTGCTTTTATTGACGGAAGGTCAATATTACTTGGCGTTGGATATTTAGCCGGGTCATTTACTATAAGGCGGATGGTACCCCCACCTCCGGCCTCGCTAAGCTGCAAAGCCCCGCCTTTTTCACCGTCAGTAAGCGCGCCTTGAAGCGTTGCATCAGGCTGCGCATAATTATCGACTTTGCATCCTGCCATAGCAAGCAGAATACAGGGTATTACAAAAATTAGTTTTATCGTTCTCATTGTTCTTTAAGTTTTAATAACCTGGGTTATGCCCGGCCAGCGGTTGTTTAGAAAAATATTGGAGCTCAGCAGAAGGAATATCCGTATAATAATATTTCAGATTATTATAGTTCGGAGTAGAGCGGCTTGCAGGTATGAACACATAAT
>DATJJI010000118.1:0-38668 GCA_035492275.1 Mucilaginibacter sp. | reverse complement strand
CAGGGCCGCAAAGTAAGCGTCCATCGTTGCCGTGTTGCTGAATATCTGCTGGTCGTTCAACAACGTGGTCGGCTTGATGTCCAGAAGGTTCTTCCGGCATGAACACAAACCGGTTATCAGAACCATCATTAATAAAATTTTCAATTTCATGTTTTTAATGTTTAAATAGTTTTTTTAATAATTAGTTAGGGTTTATATTTTATAAATAATTGGTGGTTGTATTAAATAGCGATGAGCCTGAACCCATCGCCATAGAGAAATTAAAACTAATTGTTCTACGCAATTACAAATTCAATTACGCCCTGTGTTAAATAAAGGTTGCCTGCTTAATGAAATAAAATAACAGAGCAACCTTTGTAAATGCTGTTTCGTAACTATCATAGTCAACCCTGAAAGGTTATGGCTAATTTAAACCCCCATACATTATGATAGCTACCGTAAGTCCCTTTAACACAGTGATCAATACCTTAAAAAGGATTATTCATCGGCATCCGCAGGCAAAAGAAAAAGGATCGGTAGAGGCATACGATCTGTGGGCAGAAAGCTACGACACGCAACCCGGCAACCTGATGCTGGATATGGACGAAGCCGTATTCGCTGAATTAGTAAGTGAAATTGATTTAACAGGTAAACAGATAGCAGATATTGGATGCGGCACCGGCCGCCACTGGCCCCTTATGTATAAAAGGAACCCTGAGGGTATAACGGGCTTTGACGTATCGGCTGGGATGTTAAAACGTTTGGAGCAAAAATTCCCCCTGGCGCAAACCAACCAGATAACTGATAACTTGTTTTCGGACGTCAGGAATGCTTCCTATGACGTGATCGTGTCAACACTTACGGTTGCACATATCGAAAATATTGAGGAAGCCTTACGTGCATGGAGCCGTATATTAAAGGCCGGAGCCGATATTATTATTACCGATTTTCATCCAAATGCGCTTGCACATGGCGGCAAACGAACCTTTAGGCATAACAATGACGCCATTGCCATACAAAACTTTGTGCATTATGTATACGATATTGAAGGCATATTGCTAAAACACGGATTTTATATTGTTAACAAGCTTGAAAAAAAGGTTGATGAATCTGTAAAACATTATTACGAGGCAAAAAATGCCCTTACCGTTTACGAGAAGTTTAAAGACTCGCGCATTATTTATGGCATTCATTTAAGAAGAGATAATGATATTAAATAATGTTACACCGGTTGATAGTAACAGCCCTGTTAATATGCTGATAAAAAATAATGGGGTAACATCTTTTGCGGTTAATACAACTGATGCATTACAACTCACATTTGATAACGCATTTGTTTTCCCCGGGCTTATTAACTGGCACGATCACCTTGATTTTAATTTGTTCCCGCAACTAGGCGATCGTATATATAACAACTATACCGAGTGGGGAAAGCATATACACCACAATTATAAACACGAGATAGCAGCCGTTTTAAAAGTGCCATTGGCCTTACGCACAAGCTGGGGCATATTTAAAAATCTGTTGTGCGGTGTTACAACCGTAATAAATCATGGTGAACACCTTGCTGTAATTGATGCGCCTATTACTGTTGAGCAGGGCCATAGCATACATTCTGTTCAATTTGAAAAAAACTGGAAACTAAAGCTGAACAATCCGCTTAAACGTAGCCGGCCGGCATTTATACATACCGGCGAGGGAAAGGATGAACTGGCCCACCAGGAAATAGACCAGCTCATTAGTTGGAACTTGTTAAGAAAAAAGCTGATAGGCATTCATGGCGTGGCCATGTCCGAAGATCAGGCTAAAGCATTCCAGGCGTTGGTGTGGTGCCCTGGGTCGAACTATTTTTTGTTGAATCAAACGGCACCTGTTGATTTTTTAAAAAAACATACGGCCATCCTGTTCGGTACCGATTCAACCCTCACCGGTAACTGGGATATTTGGGATCATATTCGCCTGGCGCGTAAAACAAAAATGCTCAGTGATGATGAGTTGTATAATTCGCTGCAATTAAATGGAGTGCTCCCATTAAAAAATACAACGGATAATGACACTGTGGTTGTAGCTCAAAAAAAAAATGGCGAAACCAATTTTGAAGCGTTTTATTCAACCGACCCGGCTGATATTTTGCTGGTGGTTCATAAAAAGCATATCCGGTTGTTTGATGAACACTTGCTGACACAACTACCACATATTGACCTTGCTCAATTTAGTAAGGTATATGTTAACGGGGCAGGTAAATATGTGCAGGGTGATTTGCCGGGACTGATGAAACAGGTAAAAGCATATTATCCTGAAGCAATTTTCCCGATAACGAGTAACTAACCTGTAAAAATGACGCTGCTCTCAAAAATAGGCTCAAAGCTGTATCGGGAAACCCGGCACCTGTATCGTGATGCACGTTATTTATTGGGACTGGATGAACGCTATTATGAAAATGCACGCGGCAGCCGCATTCTTATTTATCATGGTATTTGCCGAGATGATCATACCCGCTTTAACCCTATTTTTTTAACACATGAAATTTTTGAAGATCACCTTAAACTTTATAAAAAATACTGCAATGTGGTAACGCTCGATGATTTTTATAACAATCGTTTTAGTAGCGATCAGTTTAATGTTTGCCTTACATTTGATGATGGCTTCGCGAATAATCACCGCTATGTTTTGCCGCTGTTAGAGAAATATGAGGTTCCGGCTACTTTTTTTATCACCGCCATTGGCGAAGAAGATCAGGATATTTTATGGAACGATTTTTTAGGTATTGTAAGCAAATATGGCCCAAATACCTTACACTATAAGGATGAAACCTATTACAAAGGAAAATACGATCAGTACATAGCCGTTAAAAGCGGCATCGGCTTAAAAGAAAAACTACGGGCGGCAGGTTTTGAGGAAAAGGCCGATATGATGGCATTATTATATCCCCTGGTTCCATTTAAAACCAACGAAAGCGATAAAGATTACTGGTTGCAAATGACCAGGGAACAAATAAAGGAGCTGGCAGCTTCGCCATTTGCACAGGTGGGCGCCCATGGCTATTATCATAATGATTTGGCACAAATGAGCGCTGATGACGCATACGATGAAATGGAACGCACAAAATTTTATTTAGAAAGGCTGACCGGCAAACCGGTAAACAGCATCGCTTTTCCATATGGCAGTTATAATCAGCACGTAATTGAAAATGCAAAAAAAGCCGGATACCATCAATTGCTGGCTATGGACTTTTATGCGGATAAAGATGCTTTGGACGAAACCATGCGTGAGCGTTTTACCGTAAATCCATTTATATCGCCTATAAATCAATTATATGCTACCATAAACCGTAAGTATGATTGACCTCGATAACACCACTATGTATAAATTTGAAAGGTTGAGTACGCATAATATCACTGACCTGGCGAAGTTGTTCGGCAGTGTGTATGGTCATGAATTACCGGCCGACTTTTTCCCCAATAAATATAATACCGCTTACACCGGCGCTGCGTACATAGGTTTTATAGCCTATAATAAAGAGCGCATGCCTATATCCTATTATGGCGCTATACCTACCTTGCTTTGGGTAGACGGCCGAGTAATATTAGCCGCCCAGTTTGCCGATGCTATGACCCATCCAAAATACCGCGACGCGGGTTTATTTACACAATTAGCCAAAAAAACCTGCGAGCTTTGCAAAACCGAAGGTATTAAGGTGGCTTTTGGTTTCCCTAACCAAAACTCGTATCCCGGCTTGCTAAGTAAACTGCATTGCTATACAAATGGAGGAATGGACCGCTTTATGATCCCAGTAAAAAAGGTAATCCCTTTTGAAAAAATAGTTCGCAAATATGTTTTTTTAACCCCTTGGTATTTAAAATACAAAAACTGGGTACTGAAAAAATATATTAAACCGCAGCAAGGTGTGGTTAGTTCGGCCCTGACAGATAATTATGATGGTGTTTGGCGCGATGATAATTACCTGCGCTATAAAGCCTATTCAAGTACCCAGGTTATTGAATTAGGCGGAGTGCCCCTATGGATAAAACTGCGAAATGGTTTGCAGATTGGTGATATAGCCAAGCTTACCGGTAGTTTTGATAATACCATCAACGCGCTTGAAAAAATTGCTCGCAGATTGGGTGTTACTGAGATACATTTTCATGTGAGCCCGCAAACACAACTGCATAATTTATTTGCGAATAAATACAAAGCTTTACCCTCGTTCCCGGTGATATTTAAGGACCTGGGCGGCGATATACCTACTGATAGGATAAAATTCACCTTCGCTGATATCGATATTTTTTAATAAAGCCCTTCAATACCAGGGTAATGCCCTTTCTGTGCCTGCAAAAAACCAACGTGGTAAAATGATGATGAGTTTTCGACGATCACTTTTGAGTTAACCACCTTGCCTACCAACAGCATATGATAGCCCATCTTCCGGTTGTGGATGATCTCCACTTCTTTATACGAGCCGAGAATAGCAGGCACCGGGAACCCAAATAACTCACTATCATTTATAGCGAACGGTAAGTCCTCTTTTTTTGTGGGCGATGTACTGGAGTGCTTACCCAGGTCATAAACCGTATTTAACGCTATGGCGTGCGTATCGCAGATGACCATTTTTTTTGCGGCCAGTATTTTATCTAAAGTGATGTTGGTGGTTCGTAAGCCAAGCACGTAAATATCTTCTTCGGCAATATGGCCCTGTATATCCATCGGGAAAATATTATAATACGCATCATCCTGGTACGATACGATGATCACCTTGCGGGGATAGGAGTAAAGCGCGCTGATAGTGCGGCGGCTTTGGTAGGTATTTTTTTTTGAGCGAAGCAGGTGTCCTAAAAACAACAGCCGATGCAGCGGAGTTAACTGGTTGTTCTTTACTTTCTCAATTTTATACAGCAGTAATGAGCCGGTTGCAGTGGGTATGGTTTCTATCAAACTCACATTTAATGATGCGTTTACTTCATCGCCCCGGGTAAACAATATTTGCACCGCGCTGGTATTAATCAGCTTTACCGCATCGGCAGGCAGCCACACCGAAATACAAAACGGATCTAAACAGATCATGCTTTGCCGGTGGGTAATATCAATAACACGCTCGCCTTTTTTTAACCACACTTTTTCCTCGATCTGCTGCGGGGCCAAACGGGCGATGTGAAATGTTTTTATAGCAGCATCGTTAAAAAACAAGCGCTTTAAGAATAGATTCATATACAGGATAAAATAATAAAAGACCTTAGGGGCGCCTTTACTTTGAATACGGTAACAAAGGCATTGCGGTTGCTTTTTATACAACAGAAAACGCTATCCGGAATGTTAAAAAGATTAAATTGCACCTGATATGAAGTTTGTTTTTGTCAGCTATAATTATGATCCTGCCTATGATTCGCCCGATACCTGGTTCATCCGAATAAAAGGATATATGGGCGCGCTCACCGCCCTGGCTAAAAACAATGAGGTGGTACGCGTTAAACAAATTAACTACGAGGGCGAGCGGGAATACAATGGTGTGCTTTTTCGCTTTGTAAATTATGGAGATGCCAAATTACGTTTTCCCCGAAAGCTGCACCGGCTTATCCGCAGCATGAATGCGGATGTTGTAGTAGTACACGGATTGCAAAATCCGCTGCAGGTTATTCAGCTTCGGTTTCAACTGCCTCAAAAAACAAAGATCATTGTTCAGAACCATGCCGAAGAACCTGCTACCGGCCTTAAAAAACAGCTGCAAAGAATAGCCGATAAATATGTGGATGCCTACCTGTTTGCCTCGACGGCTATGGGAATAGATTGGGTGAAAAGAGGTAACCTGCGATCGCCCGAAAAAATTCATGAGGTAATGGAAATATCTTCTGTTTTTTATCCGATAGATAGGGAAGAAGCGATCAAAAAAACTGGGGCATCCGGCGGTCCTGTTTTTTTATTTGTGGGTCGGTTAATTCAAAAAAAGGATCCGCTGAATGTGGTTAACGCCTTTTTAAAATTCGCCGCTATTAATCCTGCTGCCCGATTATATATATTTTACCATATAGAAGACCTGCTGCCGCAGATAACAGCGCTGATCAATAACAGCCCGTACGGTAAAAATATCACCTTAATGGGCAAAGTGCCGAATGATGACATGCTGTACTGGTATAACAGTGCCGATTTTATAATCGCGGGTTCGTTTCATGAAGGCTCAGGTACCGCCGTTTGCGAAGCATTATCATGCGGTTGTGTGCCGATATTGACGGATATTTTTTCCTTCCGGATGATGACCAATAACGGCGACTTCGGTATTTTGTATGAACCGGGAAATGAAGCCGAATTATTGGAAGCCCTAAAGCAAACCCAACACATGAATGTGCCCGAACAACGCGCCAAAGCCATAGCCTGGTACCAATCAAACCTGTCTTTCGAGGCTATCGCGAAGCAGATGGAAGATATCGCCGCGGCATTACTCGGCAAATAATTGTATTACGGCCTTTGCCGCGTCGGCAGTCTGGTAGGGCAAAACAGATTCGTAAACCGCATCTTTATCATTTAAAATAGTGTTAGCTATTTGCTGCATTTCGTCTGCTGTTTTAACAATATGCCAGTTTTCAATAACAATTTGCATGGGTTGTGCAAAGCTTACCACTTTGGCACCGGCATGTAAGGCTTCCAGGCAAACTATACCAAAACCCTCATAATTAGAGGTGTGCATAAATACCCTGGTGCGCTGCATAAGCTCCAGCACTTGTTCATGCGGTAGCTGGCCCATCAAGGTGATATTATTTTCAAGGCCGAGTTGTTTTATCTGAGTTTGCAAGGCATCTGTTTCGGCTCCTTTGCCACATATTACCGCTTTAATTTCGGGGTGATCGCTTTTTAAACAGTTAATGTTATCTACAAACACGTTAAATTGCTTTAATGATATCAATGAGCCTGCGCCTAAAACATCAATATTCCTTTTGGCTGATGAGGGTTTAAAAGTTGCTGCATCTATCGCGCCCGGAACAACATGCTGCGGTACTATCAAATAATTTCGTTCAAATTCATTCACCAGGAAGTCGGACAGGGCTATCAGGTTTTCGCCCTTAGGCTTTATACGGTTAACATATCGGTTACCGGCCCTTGCATCCTGTCCAAGTAACCAGCTATAATGTTTTAACTGGTGTTTTTTGGCGAATTTATCACCTATATAAGCGCATTCATCCAGCCAAAAACTTAGCAAGCCTACTACATGATTTTTTTTATTTAACTTTTTAAGCTCATACCATGCGCCCGCCCAGGTAATGCGGCGTTGTAAACCGCTTTTGTTTTTACCGCCCAGCGCTGTTACTTGTACGCCATGCCAGCTATACCTTTTGGGTTGATAAGGGTATTGAAATGATAAGACAACGATATGCAGATCGGGGTAAGTTTCTTTCAGCACCCGTACAAATATCTGCCTGTCGGGTAAGCAGGTGCTGTCGGCTTCGTCTTTGGGGAAGCCGGGCGTAAGTATGATTAATGTATCAGGCATATTCTTTATCTGCCGAGATCACCCGGTCGCAAACAAACAGGCTCGACCGGTTATGCGTGATCAGGATGATCGTTTTGCCCTGTTGCGCCAGCAGTTTTAATTTGGTTAGTATGTTTTTTTCGGATACCTCATCCATTTCCGAGAAGGCTTCATCCAAAATCAGCAGATCAAAATCATGATACAAGGCCCTGGCCAGCATAATGCGCTGCCGCTGCCCGCCGCTTATATTTTTACCGTTTTCGCGGATAAATGTATGTATGCCCTCGCTGTATTGCGCGGTAATATGGTCTATGCCGCAAAATGCTGTTACATCAGCCAGTTTATCTGCATCGTACTCGCCATCGCTAAGCGTAATATTTTTCAGGATGGTATCATTAATAATAAACGACTGTTGCTTTACGTAGGATACCCTGCTCCAAAATCCCTGCCGGTGTATCCAGTTGGTTTTTTTACCGTTGAATAAAATATTGCCCTTATGATGTTTCAGGAACCCAAGCATGAGGTGTATCAGTGTTGTTTTTCCCTTGCCCGATTTTGCTGAAAGGCCCACAAAATCGCCCGACTGTATCTCGAAGCTGATGTTATTTAATATGTTTTGATCCTTATACTTGAACTTAACCTGCTCGAACGCTATCGAGGTAAGCTGTTCAGTTCCCGCGTCGGCATTTTCAATGATCATGTTATTAACTGGCAGCAGGTCGGTTAAGGTGAACTCGTAGGTTTTTATCTGGCCCGTACTGTTCAGTATTTTTACAACACCGGGAATGATCTTGTACGATGCCGCCATAAATACCCCGATGGTAAGCAGGCTAACCGCAGGAGTATCGGCAGATAGTTTATTGATCGCCACCAAAATAAAAAATCCCAGTATGGCAAAAACTTCTACCAGGCGCGAGGTGAGGCCCTGTAAAGTTTGTTGGGTGGCTATGTTATTATTGAGCTGTAGTTGATGACTATAATAGCGTTCGGTAAAAAAATCATCCTTATGATAAACGTTACTTTCAATATAACCCGATAACGATTCGTTCAAATACTGAATCGCCTTCGCGCTGGTTTCTTTTGTATTGGCGCGAATGTTCTTTAATTTCTTTTTGATGAAATGCCCCAATACCACCACCGGCGGCAACAATAACGAAAACAGCAGGAAAAATAAAGTAGGATGATAAAACAGGATAGCCGTTATGGTAAACAGTATCAATATACTTTGCGAAACCACCTGTTGCACATTGGTAAGGATATAATTGCTGAACTCGATGGGCTGCTGACTGATCTTGCGGGTCAATACAGACGAATCTACGTTCACAAAACGCAGATAATCATCTTTTAAATAGCTCTGGATATTACGTTTAGATAAGCGGGAAGATATACCGTAAAAAAAACGATTTTGATGTTTTGAATTGAGATAGCCCAGCCAGTTTTTGAACGCGAACAATACTAAAAATACACCGATAAACAGCAGCGAGTTTTTATTGGAAAAAGCAGCCGGGAGAAACGAAATATTAATCCTGCTGTCGCTTTTTGTATAAAAGTTGATCACTACCAGTATCATGCCTAAAAAAGCAACGTCGAGCACGCCCATAACAAGGTCTGTCGCGATGAGTGTAACCAATCGTGCTTTCTCTTTTGAGTTGAGAATATTTAAAATACCAGCTATAATACGCTTCAAGCTTAGGAGATGTTAGGTAACCATTATACTTTGTATAATGAATTACGAAGAAAACAAGTTGGCAGTTGCCTAAGTGCGATTTATTATTCAGGTTTCACTACATTCGTATACCAATTAAAAACAACGTTTCATGCAATTCAAAACTATAGCGCTTATTTGCTTTTTGGCGATAACTGTACCAGGTGTGTATGCACAAGGTAATCTGTCCGGCCTGGCCGACCCCTTAACCATGAATAATGGCAGTAAGGTAACCACCGCCAGGCAATGGGCAAACAGGCGCAAAGAACTATTGCAGTTATTTACTACTGAAGAATATGGGCAATCTCCGGCACGGCCCAAAAACATGACCTTTAAGGTTTTTGAAAGCAGCAACAATGCTTTAGGCGGCTTAGCCACACGTAAACAGGTAACCGTTTATTTTAACGGAAAAGCCGATGGCCCGCAAATGGATATGCTTATTTATTTGCCCAACCAGGTAAAAAAGCCGGTGCCTATGGTTTTACAGCTTGACTTTGAGGGAAATCAAACCCTGAGTAACGACCCCGATGTTAAGCTTTCCACCAGTTGGATAGGAAGGGGGAGAGGCGTGGTTAACAATCGCGCTACCGAGGCAACCAGGGGCAAACATCCTAATGAAAATGTAGAAATGATATTAAAGCGGGGCTACGGCTTTGCCACTATTTATTACGGCGATATTGTACCCGATTATGACGACGGTGTAACAAACGGTGTACGTGGCATATATCCCGAACCTAAATCATCAGGCACAGATGCCAGTATTATGGCTTTATATCCTGAACTACAGGGGCGTGGCGATAATTTCAGTTCGGAGGCCGCGTGGGCCTGGGGCCTGAGCCGTGCTTTGGATTATATGGAAACCGATAAGGATATCAACGCTAAAAAAGTAGCTGTTTTCGGTCATTCGCGCCTGGGTAAAGCAGCTGTATGGGCCGGTGCTACCGATCAGCGCTTTGCCCTGGTGATCAGCAATGAATCGGGCGCCGGCGGGGTCAGGATATTCCGCAGGGGAAAGGGAGAAGACATTCATCACTTAGCAACAGCTTTTCCGCATTGGTTCGATATTAATTTCAGGAAATATATTGGCAGGGATACCGTGCTTCCCTTTGATCAGCATATGCTCATCGCTTTGATTGCGCCCCGGCCCATAGCCATCGGCAGTGCCCAGGACGATCTGAATTCTGATCCCGAGGGTGAGTTTTTAGGCGGTGTTTATGCAAGTCCGGTTTATCGTTTATTAGGTACCGATGGTTTGCCGGCAACAAAAATGCCTGTAGTAAATGAACCGGTATCGGGCCAGATACATTATCACATACGGCCGGGCCGGCATAGTGTTATGCCTTATGATTGGCAGCAGTACCTTGACTTTATGGATAAGCACCTGAAGTAACTAAAACCCGGGTTGAATACATACCGGCAATATTTATTAACGTAGGTTTAAAAGGCAACATCATGAGGAATTTTTCTTTAATCATATCCGGAATTAATGCACTATTGGTAATAATGTTACTTCAAGGCTGTGCAACGTTATCAAAACAATCTGCTGATAACGGTCTCTATACCATGCCCGATTCCTCAGTTAAGACAAGATGGTATACTTATGAAAATGTGAATGGAGTTGAGAACGGGGGAGGTAAGGCCAATTTTGGCAGAAAAGGAGCACCACTGGTTTTTATACCAGCCGGAAAAAGCCTGGTGATAGCAGATATAAAACAAAGCGGAACTATAAGAAGAATATGGATGACCCTGATTGGCAAGATGAATTATATGCAATTAAGAGGTATGAAGATCGAGATGTATTGGGATGACGCAAAAAAACCCGCAGTTCAGGCTCCGCTTGGCGATTTTTTTTGTCAGAGCCTGGGACAAATGGTCGCCTTTCAAAATGCTTTTTTCTCATCGCCACAGGCATCGTCATTGAATTGTACCATTCCTATGCCGTTCAGGAAAAATGCTAAAATTGTTTTGGTAAATGAATCGAATACAAGTATCCCGGTATATTACGAGGTTGATGCCACGCTTGGCGATAAACACGATGATAAAACGCTTTATTTTCATGCTTATTGGCGAAGGGAAAACCCGGTCACCATTCGTAAGGATTTTACAATTTTACCAAAAATAGAGGGCAAGGGGCGTTTTTTGGGATGCAATCTCGGGATGATTCAGGACTCCTGCTGTACCATGTTTTGGTGGGGCGAAGGAGAAGTTAAAATATACCTTGATGGTGATAGGGAATACCCAACATTGGTAGGAACAGGGACAGAGGATTATATTGGAAGCGGTTATGGACAGGCCCTGTTTAATCATCAGTATCAGGGAGATCAATTTATTTCTCAGACAAAAAATGCCTATGGGTTTTACCGGCTACATGTTCCTGATCCGGTTTATTTTCATAAAGATATCAGGGTGACTATTCAGGATATGGGTGGCCCTGGCTGGCAAAGTATGGTAGAAGCTATAAATAAAAATCCGGGAATGAAATTTATGAAATCGGGAAACGGAGAGGGATATTATAATAAAGAAGAACTTGAAGCTAAAAAAAGGATTGATGGTAAGGTTGAGCGTACAGACGACCTTTGTGCAACAGCATATTGGTACATGGCTCAACCTGAAAATGAACTGCCTCCCATAGCAGGCATAGGCGAACGTATAAAAGGATTATCCGCTATTAAATGATCAGGTTCAACTGGTTTGTTTAATTTCTGTTACGTTAATTGTAATATTAATTAATACGTTAAGTTTGTTGGAAACCAATTTAATACAAACACTTATAGATCATGAACAAGTTTACCAGGCCCTCGGCAGGAGCGTTTATCGCTATTTGTTTATTTTTTAACATGCCCCAATCCCGGGCGCAGAAACCAAAGACCAAAACCAAAGATCTGGTTGATTACGTCGATCCGGATATAGGCGGACTTGGTCATTTACTTACCGCTACGCGCCCCAGCGTACAAATGCCTTATGGCATGGTGCAATGCATCCCCATTAGCATTGGCGGTGCCGATACTTATATGAATACAAAGATCGCCGGTTTTCCGGCTGCCGGGGTAACCCTGATGCCAACAACTGGCGTTCTGGAAACGAGCCCGGCGCAATATGCTTCCGATTTCGACCGCGATTTTGAAGTGGTAACCCCTTATTATGGCTCGGATGTGGTATCGGACTATGACGTTACTGCCGAATACACCGCTGCCCGGCGCGCGGTATATTACCGGTTCAGCTACCCGCAAAAAGCTGATGCGCATTTATTAATGACCACAGGCGCAGGCGGCGAAATTACTGCGTTAAATAAAACCACCATTACCGGGTCAAGCAATACTATGGGCGTTAAAACTTATTTCTATGCTGTTTTTTCACGACCGTATAATTCTACAAAAACTTTTACAGCCGAGTCGGTAGCAGGGGGCAGGCGCGGAGGTAATAGCCGTGCAGGCGGAGCCGGGGGTAGTGGTGCTGGTTTAGCGGTTAATTTTTTGCCTGCGCCTGGCGAAAAGATCAGCGTTAAAGTAGGTACATCAAACATTAGCATTGACGAGGCCCACGCCAATTTGATGGCGGATATTAAAGGAGATTTTGATGAAACCAAACTAACTAACCGCGCCGCCTGGAACCGTGAGCTGGGCAAAATTGCTGTACAGGGCGGTACCGAAAAAGAACGCACTATATTTTATACCGCGCTATACCGCTCCATGGGCCGCCCGAACGATATGACCGAAGTTGGCGACAAATATTTTAGCGGTATTGACAAGCAGGTACATGATGCCAAGGGCCATGATTTTTATGTGAACGATAATTATTGGGATACCCACCGCGCGCTGCACCCTTTGCAATTATTGCTCGATCCGAAGCGCCAGGTAGATATGATCAATTCGCTTACCCGCCAGTTTGATGAAAGCGGCTGGCTGCCCACTTGCCCCACCCTTACCGGCGACCGCGGTGTGATGATAGGCCATCACGGCACCACATTTATAACCGATGTGTACATGAAAGGCTATCGCGATTTTGATATAGAAAAGGCTTATGCCGGTATGCGCAAAAACTCGTTGGAGGCAACCGTACTGCCATGGAAACGCGGCCCGCTGACCTCGCTCGATAAAATATACCAGGAAAAAGGTTTCTTCCCGGCACTGGCCAAAGGCGAAATCGAAACGGTGCCTGAGGTTTACGCGCCCGAGCATCGCCAGGCTGTTGCTGTGACGCTGGAAAACGCGGTAGATGATTGGTCGCTGGCGCAAATGGCTAAGGCTTTGCATAAAGACGATGATTACGCGCTGTTCATGAAAAAAGCGCATAACTACGAGAATGTGTTTGATAAACGCATCAACTTTATGGCTCCTAAATCAGCAGATGGTAATTGGGTGGCTGATTTTGACCCGAAACGCGGAGGTGGCTCAGGCGGGCGCGATTACTTTGCCGAAATGAACTCATGGAGCTATACCTTCCAGGTGCAGCAGGATATTCCGGGACTGATCAATCTGTTTGGTGGCAAAGAACCATTCATTGCCAGGCTTGATCAATTATTTGTTGAGCCGCCGGGCACTTCAAAATGGACTTTTTTGGGACAGTTTCCTGACATGACCGGCTTGATCGGTCAATACTCATCAGGCAATGAGCCAAGTGCCAGCATTGCCTATATGTATAACTATGCCGGTCAGCCGTGGAAAACGCAGTTTCATGTAAGGCAGATCATGAAGATCTGGTATGACGATCGTCTGCTGGGTATCCCTGGCGATGACGATGGCGGCGCGTTATCGGCATGGTACGTTTTCAGCGCGATGGGATTTTATCCGGTTACGCCAGGCAAGCCATCTTACGATATTGGCAGCCCTTTGTTTAAACGGGTAGAGTTAGCGGTAAGTAATGGTAAAAAGTTCACGATCATCGCCGCTAACGCATCGGCACAAAATAAATATATCCAGTCGGCAAAAATGAACGGCAAGGTGCTAAACGGACCCTGGTTCAATCATGCCGATATTGTAGGCGGCGGGACTTTAGTATTAGAGATGGGGCCGAAGCCAAATAAAACCTGGGGAATAACACGCGATTAAATATCAATCAACAAATCACAATTTAACCTAAAATAATGAAGACTATTTTTAAACTGATCCTGACAGTTGTTTGCCTTTTATCAATTACAGCGGCAAAAACTTCAGCACAAACGCTTACCCCATTCGAGGGCGAAAAAACAAGCTGGCACGGCTTTGACCGTTACGACTATTTAATGGATATGGAAACTTTAGCAATCACTCCGTTTAAAGCTACTCCCCAGGAGCGTACCGGCATGGACGATAAAAACACACCAAAAGGTAAAGTGCGCTGTATTGTTATTGTACCTAAAACAGCAGCAGCCGGCAACCCTTGTACCTGGCGCGGTTTTTACTGGGATCATGAATCACAATCGGAAGTGGAACTGCTGAAACGAGGTTTTCACGTAGTTTACTGTAACATCGACCCGGGTAAACAATGGGAAGCCTGGTATGATTTCTTTACCAAACACGGTCTTTCAAAAAAACCTGCATTTAGCGGCATGAGCCGTGGCGGTATCAATGAATATGCCTGGGCAACAACCCATCCTGATAAGGTTTCGTGTTTATATGCTGATAATCCGGCCATCCGCCCGGAAAGCATGGCTAACTTAGACCTGCTTATTAAATACGACATCCCGGTATTAAGTATAGTTGGTACCGAAGATTTTCTTTTCCCTACCAATACTGTACCCATCGAAGAAACGTTTTTGCGCCTTGGCGGCCGCATGAGCATGTTTATAAAAGAGGGTACCGCGCATCACCCGCATAGTATAAAAGATGCTACACTGATAGCTGATTTTGTGGAGCAGAACATAAAACCAACCGTAAGCGATCCGCTATTTGCTGATACTGCCACCTTTTCAAAAACCTACTATTATAACCTGGAGAATTCTTATCAGTATTTAAAAATAGAGAATACTTACGCTACTGCCCGCGGGCCGTGGTTCACACCCACCTATGCAGTTTATATGGTTAAGGGGCGCAGCCGTTACGGCATAAAGGGGCTTACTATTATTGCCCCTAACAAACCTGCGCCGGGCAATCCCTGGATTTTCAGGGCCGACCGCATGCTTGCACGTGATGCATCAGTTGAGCAGGCTTTACTGGCTAAAGGCTACTACATCGTAATTCCGCCAATACCGGCACAATCTGGTCCGCTACGTAAGGATTGGGATAGCTATTATGCCATGCTTACTGCAAAGGGTTTTTCTAAAAAACCGGTAATGATGGGCACGGGCGCTTATGCCGGCGAAGCCTATGAGTGGGCCATACATAACACGGATAAAGTTTCATGCATTTATGTGGATAACGCGGCCATGCGCAGCCTGATGGAAAAAACACAGCCGTTAGATACACTGGCGCCGTTAGCAAAAGCGGGCATACCTGCCTTACACGTAAGCGGTGCGCTCGATCCGTGGCTGGCTACTGATACCCGCGTTGCCGAGCAAAAATACAAAGCGCTTGGCGGTAAAATAACGGTGATCACTATCCCTGGCGAGGGCCACTTCCCTAAAACACCGCGCGATCCGGAAAAGATCGTTGCCTTTATTACTAAAAATACGAAAGAATAAGCATGAGCTATATAAAAAATATCCTGCTTGCAGTAGTATTGCTGCAGGCAACCGTATTGTTTGGACAGGTTAAAAAGATACCGTATGGCCACAATGATAGCGTAGGTAAGTACTACGATGTACGCGGCATAAAAATGTATACCGAAGTTTATGGTGAGGGCAAACCCCTGTTAATGATCCACGGCAACGGTGGCAGCATTGGCGCGTTTTCAAGTACCATCCCGTACTTTGCTAAAAAGTATAAAGTGATCGCTGTTGATAGCCGGGCACACGGCCGCACAAAAGATGATCGTGATTCGCTGAGTTTTGAAGAGATGGCCGATGATTTTGACGGCCTGCTTACCGCCATGCACATTGATTCGGCCTATGTGCTGGGTTGGAGTGATGGCGGCATAAACGCATTAGTACTGGCTATGCGCCATCCTGATAAGGTGATCAAACTGGCATCAACCGGAGCCAACTTATGGCCCGATACCACAGGCTTGATCGCATCATATGTAAAGGGTGAAGAAAAACAACTGGCCGATTGGCAAAAACGTATGCCTTTAAAAAATGCCCGCGAAAAAAACACCTATAAAATTTTTATGCTGGATTGGCTGCAGCCCAATATTCCGTTAGTCGCGCTGCATAAAATTAAATGCCCCTCGCTCATTATTGGGGGCGACCATGACCTGATACCGGTAACACATACGGTGCAGATTGCACAAAGTATTCCCAAATCATATTTATGGATAGTTGCCAACTCGGGGCATGCTACGCTCATTGATCACCGGGATGATTTTAATCGGCTGGTGGATGAATTTTTTGAGAAGCCTTACAGGAAAAGATAAAAACCTAACTTGTCATTCTGAGCGTAGCGAAGAATCTTCTAAAACGTGCAAAATGTGACGTACAAGATTTTTCGCTATCGCTCAAGAGAATAGTTCTTCGCTACGCTCAAAATGACAATAAGTAATTAGCTTAATTAACCAGCAACTTATACCCTTTACCATGCACATTAATGATCTCGACATCGGGATCATCTTTCAGGTACTTGCGTATCTTACTTAAAAAAACATCCATGCTGCGGCCGTTAAAATAATTATCGTCGTGCCATATATTCAGCAGGGCTTCTTCGCGGGTAAGCACTTCGTTTTTGCGGATGCAAAGCAGGCGCAGTAATTCGGCCTCTTTAGTTGATAGTTTTTGCTGTGTGCCGTTTATGGTAATGATCTGTGTGGTATAGTCAAACGCGTAACCTCCAATTTCAAAGTATGAGGGTTGTTGCTGTTCTTCTTTTTTCTCGGCATTATCGGTGCGTTTAAGCAGGGCGTTAATACGCAGCAGCAATTCTTCTATACGAAAAGGTTTGGTAATATAATCATCGCCTCCTAAGGTAAAGGCCTGGGTTTTATCCTCAATCATTCCCTTCGCGGTAGCAAAAATAATAGGGATATGGCTGTTTATTTTTCGCACATCCTTACCTAAGGTAAAACCATCTTTTTTAGGCATCATCACATCCAATATCAACAGGTCGAAGTTTTGCTTGGTAAAAGCGTTTAAACCCTCTTCGCCATCAGTACATAAAACAACTTCAAACTTACCTTTAAGCTGCAGGTAGTCCTGTAATAACAGGCCCAGGTTCGGATCATCTTCAACCAGTAATATTTTTTTCATTGGATATAGGTTTTATGTACGGATGGCCCAAAAAGCAGGTTATCCATTAGTTAATTACTGTGACGATATTTTTAAATGCAGCCTTATGCTCCCTGAAACTTCAACTCAAACTCCGATCCTTTATCCTTCTCCGACTTTACATTTATTGTACCGTTTAATCTTTTTACTATGGTGTTAACATAGCTAAGGCCCAGGCCAAAGCCTTTAACGTTATGCACGTTACCGGTTGGTATGCGGTAAAACTGTTCAAATATTTTTGACTGCTGATCGCGGCTCATGCCTATACCCTTGTCAGCCACTTTAATAATTACCTGTCCGTTTTTGCTCAGGCTGCTGATGGTTATTTGCGGTGTACCCTCGCTGTATTTTATGGCGTTATCTATCAGGTTGTACAGTACGTTTGCGAAATGCAGTTCATCCGCTTTTATTATTGAATTTTCGGCTTGCAGGTCTAAAATAACTTCGGCATTGCATTTTTGCAGTTTAAGGTCCATGCTGTCAACCACAAGGCTTATGGCCTCATTAACATTAACCGGTTTTTTCTCCAGCCGCAGGTCGTTCTTATCAATGCGGGCAATATTCAGTACCCGTTCAATGTGATTGCCCAGGCGTTCGTTTTCCTCGTAAATAATATTAGCCAGCCTGGATACCCGGCTCTTATCGGCAATGATCTCACTGTCACGTAACGACTCGCTGGCTATCATGATGGTTGATACCGGAGTTTTAAACTCGTGGGTCATATTGTTGATGAAATCTGTTTTCATCTCCGATATTTTTTTCTGCCTGATGATAGAGAACAGCGTGTAAGCGAAACAAACTATCAGTATAAACAACAGTCCGGCGGTGATCACCATGTTGGTGGTCATGTGGCTTAGTATCAGCGAATTTTTTTGCGGGAAATAAACCGTTAACAGCCCAGGGTCATTGATCACTTCTTTGCCAAAAATGGGTGTTTTATAAGACGCTTCGGCAAAGAGCGAAGGTTTTTTAGTATTGGTGTTCAGCGCGTTTGAAAATATAATCGAATCGGTATTAGCGGTAGATACTTCATAGTTAAAAGCTACAGTAATGCCTTTGTTTATCAGTTCTATCCGCAACAGCGAGTCAATGATCAAAAAATCTATCCGCTTGGTTAAAGGCTCGTTTGTTTTTTGATACTCTTCAAGCAGGCTTTGCATTGCTGTTGATTTGCCCGAGCGCAGGGTGTTTTGTATTGAATCAACAGCCAGCATTTGTTTTACCTGCGAAATTTGTCTTTCCTTTTGCTTGCGCGCCTGCTCGGCCCGCCATAATGGGTTTATAGACCTGGTTATGGTTATTTGCTTGCCAAACTGCGGATCGGAATAGCTGTAATATGTAGTATCATACTTATATATTTTGCGATGCGGGTTTGGATATTTAATGATGCGTGGAGTGGCCCGTAAATGCACATCGCCAAACTCATCAGTATATTGCTCAAATAAAAGCTGAACGTTGGCGCCCAATAATTCCTCATCAAGTTTTTGATTCAGAATGATATGCTGCAGGCTATCCCGTAAAACTGCTAACTGGCGTTCGCGGGTGGTTTGGTTTTTTTTTGTTTTTGCAGAATCATATATTAATTCCTGCATTTCGCCGGTTTTATCGGCAACCTCAAAATACTGCGACTTAGTTTTGGGTTTACTTTGAAGTGCATGCCGCGCCTGCTCTTTCAGGAAATTATTCGCATCCTGTTTGGTCAGTTTGTCAACAACGGTACTAAGCGCTTCGTTAACAGAACGGTCAAATAGTTTCGACTGCATATCATACGATTGCCTCAGAAAGAATAATTGCATAGCAACCACTCCTACCAGTGCAAAGCTCATTAAGCCTATAATAATACCGATGCTTGTCTTTTTCAATCTAAACTATTTCTGTTAGCTAAATTTACAGCTAAAAACAAAAATATTTTAAATAAAGCGAGAATGGTTTGTTTTAACAATTTTTAACATATAGCCTGAGCACGCAATTACTCACCCCAACATCGCTAACGCTCGTCGACCCTCTCTTCCGCAAGCGGGAAAGAGGGTTAGTATAATTATAATAATGAACTTTACTTCTTCCCTCTTTCCGCCAAAGGCGAAGAGAGGGTGGTCCAGCGAAGCGCAGACCGGGTGAGTTAACGCCGTTTTTTAGCCCTCCTCTTTTGGAGAGGGGCCAGGTGGGAGGCTCAAAACACAAAAACCCCGCTTGCGCAGGGTTTTTATATACTTTCAATAAGTTGTTTCGCTGTTATTTAAAACGGCAGATCGTCATCATCTGGTGTTGCGCTGATGTCGGCAGGAGGTGCATATTCAGGGGCGGGGCTGCTGCCTGCACCACTTAAAACATTGATCTTCCATAATTGCATAGAGTTAAAATAGCTCTTTTTGCCGGTTTTGTCAGTCCAGGGGCGACCTCTTAAATTAAAGAAAACCTCTACATCGTCGCCAACTTTTACGTTGTCGATCAAATTGCAGCGGTCCTGAATAGCTTCAAATTTCAAGTATTCCGGGTATTGCGGATTCTCAACATATTCAACTATCAGTTCTCTTTTTTTCAGTGCATCCGTAACCTGCATGGTTGGAAACACTTCATGTACCTTACCCTTAATTTCCATAGTTCAAAAAATTAAAAATGTAAAGTTAATAGATGGAAATGAAATTAGGGCGTATTTAATTCCTAAATTCGCACAAAATCATGCAAGTTTTCCACACTGAAAGTAAAATCATTATCACCTGTAATAAAAGGCTGTCGCCTTATTTACAACAGGAAGTTGAAGCACTGGGCTATACCCCGGTGCGCGTATTCCCTACCGGCGTTGAGCTGCTGGGTACAGTTACTGATACCATCGCTTTAAACTTAAATCTGCGCTGTGCCAGCCAGATATTATATTTAATAAAAGGCTTTACCGCTGCCGACCCAAAAGAGCTTTACGATAATTTGGTAGAGATAGAATGGGAAAATCTGATCGATTTTTCGGGCTATTTTTCGGTAACCTCAAATGTTAATAACGAACATATATTAACGCCGCTTTTTGCCAATGTAAAAGTTAAGGATGCCATTGTAGACAGGATAAAGGCGAAAAAAGGCATCAGACCAAACTCAGGTGCCGATGGTAATAAAACCGTGGTACACCTGTACTGGCAGGACGATAAGGCCGAGATATTTTTAGATACCTCGGGCGAAACGCTGGCTAAACACAGCTATCGTAAAATACCAGGGAAGGCCCCCATGCTGGAGGCTTTGGCAACATCAACCATTATGGCTACTCATTGGGATAGGGCCAGTACCTTTATTAACCCCATGTGCGGCTCGGGCACGCTGGCTATTGAGGCAGCTTTACTGGCTACCGATAAACATCCCGGCCTGTTCAGGATGAATTATGGCTTCATGCATATTATGGGTTACGATGAACAAGTTTTTTTTGTTGAACGACGGGCTTTGAAGGATAAAGCGAAGAAAGATATCAGCTTTAAAATTATAGCTACAGATTTGTCGCAGGACGCGGTTGACATCGCCCAAAAAAATGCAAAAACAGCCGGGGTAGAACATTTGATCGAGTTTAGCGTTTGTGATTTTGCGGATACGGAAGTTCCGGAGGCGCCGGGCATTGTCATGTTTAACCCCGAATATGGCGAACGCCTGGGGGTGCACAGTAAGCTTGAAGCAACCTATGCACGTATAGGCGATTTCATGAAAAAGAAATGCCTGGGGTATAAAGGATATATTTTTACCGGAAACCCCGACCTGGCGAAAAAAATAGGTTTGCGGGCATCGCGCAAAATTGAATTTTACAATGGTAAGCTGGATTGCCGCCTGATGGAGTATGAATTGTACGAGGGCAGCAAACGCGAGAGCAGAGATGAGTGATCAGAGATTGGGTTTTATGTTGATCACCTTTTTAGTTTAGTTTTAAATGAAAAAAATAACACTATTTGCAATTGCCCTGTTAGCAGGCATTAACTGCATGGCACAGGAGAAACTGGCTTTTCCATTTCAGGGAGGTAAAGATATAATGGCGAAGTTTTTCAAAGACAGCCTTACCGTTTCACCACTTATCAAACAAAAAAAGGCAAGCGGTAGCGTAGTGATCAAGTTCTCGGCTGATGATCAGGGTGTCATCAAAAAATTGATTATTTATTATGCGGATGATCTGATGCTTACCCAGCCAGTTATCGAAGCCATTAAAAGATCGAACCATAAATGGATCATTCCTGATCGTGAAAAGATGCATGATTTTATTATTCACTTCACTATCAACTTTACTCCGCCGGCTACAGCGGGCCCATCATTGCAAAGAGCAGTGTACGATTATTACAGCCATCGTAAACCAGTACTTTCGTACGACCAGGTGCCGCTTGATATGGCCACCTTATTGCCTACAATCGTAGTAAATTATACAACAGGGCCATAAGTGTATTTGTTAAAACCAATACCGCTTAAATGCTTCCATGGCGGCATACTCGGCTAAGCCTAACTGATCATAGCTTTGGGCAGTTTCGCGGTTGCGGTCTTCGGCACGTACCCAAAATTCGCGTGCATCTTCACCCGGGAAAACTGCCCTGTCTTTTTGCGACTGGTGTTTAAAAATGGCGTAACGCTTACGCAATACTTCCTGCGGCGATAGGGGTACCGCCATTTCAATTTCGTGCATTTCAAACTCCAGCCAGGCGCCGCGATACATCCACAGCCAGCAATCTTTTACCCAATCTTCGGTTTTTTTAAGCTGATTTAACGCGGCGACAATAATATTAAAGCACATGATGTGGGTGCCGTGCGGATCGGCAAAATCGCCGGCGGCAAATATTTGCTGCGGTTTTACTTTTTGCAGCAGCTCAATGGTCATTTGCACATCCAGATCGGTTACCGGGTTCTTGGTTACTTTACCGGTTTCATAGAACGGCAGCGCCATAAAATGGATATGGTCATCATTCAACCCCACATAACGCGCGCCTGCAATAGCTTCGCTTTTGCGAATGAAGCCTTTTACGGCCCGCACCTCGGGCGTATCTATCTGGTTAGGTTGTTTTGTAGCGAAGAACGCGCGCATGTCTTTATGGATATTCTCCAGTTTCGAAGCGTCATCGCCTATGCTTTGGTTAAAGTCGATGGCAAATTCCATATAACGCAACACATCATCATCCCAAACAGCTGTATTGCCCGATGTTTGGTAGGCCACATGCACATCATGTCCCTGATCAACCAAACGGATAAACGTGCCGCCCATCGATATCACGTCATCATCCGGGTGCGGCGAAAATATGATGGACCGTTTTTTAGCAGGTAATCTGCGCTCGGGCCGCTGGCTGTCGTCTGCGTCGGGCTTACCACCCGGCCAGCCGGTTATGGTGTGTTGTATCTGGTTGAATATATCAATATTGATCTGGTAAACTGGCCCTTGCTCAACTGCCAGCTGCGCCATGCCATTATTGTTATAATCTTCATCAACTAATTTCAGGATAGGTTGATTGACCGCGCGCGACAGCCATATCACCGCCTTCTTTTTCAGCTCATTATCCCAAACACAATCTTTTACAAGCCAGGGCGTATCAAAGCGGGTAAGCTCCGAAGCAGCGGATTCATCCAAAATAAACTCCACGTGGTCTGACAGTTGCAGGTAAGTGGCGGGCACATCACTTGATAGTTCACCCTCTACCGCTTTTTTTACGATCGGCGCTTTCTTTTTGCTCCAGGCCATCAGGATAATTTCGCGCGCCTTGAATATGGTGCCCACCCCCATAGTGATAGCTTTGGTTGGCACATTTTGCTTGCCGCCAAAATCGCGCGAGGCATCATTGCGGGTCAGGTCATCTAGCGTAACCAGGCGCGTGCCCGAGTTTGGGGCAGAGCCCGGTTCGTTGAAACCGATATGGCCCGTACGGCCAATGCCTAATATTTGCAGATCAAGCCCGCCATAGGCGCTGATCTGTTTTTCATAATTCAAGCAAAAAGCGGTAATATCTTCCTCTTTCAGCGTACCGTCGGGAATATGAATGTTTGCCCGGTCAATATCAATATGATTAAATAGCTGCTCATCCATAAAACGCACATAGCTTTGTATGGCTGTGGGCTGCATAGGATAATATTCGTCAAGGTTAAACGTAACCACGTTTTTAAAGCTTAAGTCCTCTTCTTTATGCAGCCTGATCAGCTCGGCATATACGGCTATGGGGGTTACGCCTGTGGCCAGGCCCAATACAGCTTTTTCGCCTTTTTGCTGCCTGGCGCGTATCAGCGCGGCTATGCGTGCAGCTACGGAAATTGATGCAGCCGAAGGGCTGCTATATACGGTTACCGGTAGTTTTTCGTACCGTGTTTCTTCTAATAAATTTAATCGGGCCATAGTATTTTACAGGTTGATGGGCTTTAGGCAAATATCAACAATTATTCATTTAAGTTTTGCTCATACCCGTGTAAATTCATAACTTAAAGGCGTGGCGGGGTGACTCACCCCGCGGCACTTCGTGCGCGACTCTCTCTTCGCCTTTGGCAGAAAGAAGGTAAACGGATAGACAGATAAGAATTAATAATAACAGTATGGCGCAGCTCAATAAAAACTTGCAGCACCTTTTTGAAGTAGCCCAAAAATCAGAGCGGATTGGGATCGGGTTGATGTCGGGCACATCATTAGATGGGTTGGATATTGCCTTGTGCAGTTTTACAGGTAGCGGATTGCAAACGCAATGTAAGCTGCTGCAATTTATAACCATACCTTATCTTGATTTTTTTAAGAGCGAGGTGCGTACCGTATTTTCGCGCAGGCAAGTCGATCTGGAAAAAGTGTGCCTGCTAAACGCCTATATAGGCACTTACCATGCCGAACTCGTTTTACAAGCGCTTGAAAACTGGAACATAAAACCCGAAGCTGTTGATTTTATAGCCAGCCACGGGCAAACCATATATCATGCACCGAAACGCCTGCACAGGCAAAAGGATTATCCTAACGCTACTTTACAAATTGGCGATGGCGACCACCTTGCGGTTAAAACCGGTATTTTAACCATCAGCGATTTCCGTCAAAAACACATTGCGGCGGGTGGCGAGGGTGCTCCCCTGGCTTTGTATGGCGATGTGTTGCTGGGTAGTAAAGCTGGCGAGGACCGGATACTGGTAAACATTGGCGGCATATCAAACCTTACTTATTTACCTGCGGATGGGGATACGGATAAAGTTTTATGCTCTGATATTGGCCCGGGCAATACTTTGATAGATACTTTTTGCCGAGCCTATTTTAACAGGCCGTTTGACGAGGATTCGACCATTGCCTATTCGGGCACGGTAAATGAGGCTTTATTGAACTCATTGCTGCGACACCCGTTTTTTAGTGAACCCGCACCCAAAACTACAGGGCCAGAGTTGTTTAACGAAGAATACGTACGCAAAGCCCAAGAGCGATCGGGCACCAGCCATATCGATCCGAAAGATGTAATTACTACTTTGAGCGCGTTCACCGCCAAAGCCATTGTTGATTTTGTAAAGGCATATTTGCCTAAAGGCGCCATTATGTTTGTGAGCGGCGGCGGTGCCAAAAATCCGTTTGTGATGGATCAGCTTAAAACAAAATTGTACAAAACGGCTATTGATGACACATCTGTATTGGGCATTAACCCTGATGCCAAAGAGGCTATTTTGTTCGCGCTTTTAGGGAATGAGGCGTTAGCAGGCAATCCGTTAACCATCGGCACTAATCCGGCGGTGTTAATGGGCAAGTTCAGCTTCGCTGGATAAAAAATTATTTCGCCGCTTCTACCTCGATGGTAACTGTAACATCGTTCGACATCACGAAGCTTTTCCCGCCTACGCCATAATCCAGCCGGTTCAATTTTAATGTGGCTTTAAACAGTCCTGTGTTACCCGTAGCGGTATAAGTGAATGGCATATCCACTGTTTTTGTTTTATCTTTTATGGTAAGGGTAAATTGCCCGGTATAATTATCGCCGCTTTTATGTTTTAGCGATACCGACTTCATGGTGATCTTCGGGAATTTATCAACGTCGAAAAACTCATCGCTACGCAGGTGCTTGTCGCGCAGGTCGTTATCGGTGTTTATACTTGATACATCTAAGGTAGCTTCGATAGTGCTGGTTTCGGGCTTGGCCGGATCAAACTGCAAATTTGCCTGTAGTCCATTCATGCTGCCACCTGTATTAATACCCAGGTTTTTTATCTGGAATTTAATGGTAGCCTTATTAATGGCCGTTTTTTGCGCACTGGCAATAGTTGCTAAAATTAGCAGGGGGATAATTAGGGCAACAATACGTTTCATATTGCGAATTAACGATGTTTGTGCAGGTTATGGTATTTGTGTTGGTTTTTTTACATTAGTCGGAGCAAATTATCCGCCTTATCTATGAAAAATGAAATCGATTTTAAGTTTGAACCTATTTGGCTAACAATATTGAGTGTGCTAATGCTCCTTTTGCTTTATAAATGTTTTAACGCATACAATTCCAATCAATCAATTGGTTTATTTCTTGCTCTTATTACACCGGTTATATTAGTTTCTTTATTTGTATTGCCTTTGGGTTTTAAGATGATTTTAGGTATACCGGCAATAGCCCTGACCAACGAATATTTTGTTATTAATTATAACGGCCTTTCAATTGACTGGCATGATATAGCAGATATACATATCACAACCAATTACAAGGGTATCAGCACCCTTATAATTAATTTAAAACAACCGGAAAAATATTTTGGCTCATCATTAAAAAAGATCAAATATCAAATACGGCAAATTTTTACAGCTAATGATATTATTATTCCTATTGATTTAATATCAGGCAAAAACGAAGCAATTTTTCAAACCGTAAATGCTTATTGGACTAAGTCCGATAAATTTTAAAACTCCACATGCGCCCTGATAGAGAACACATGCACCGGGCCGCGGTCGGTATTATAGGCAGGGTGTAATATAAACTGATAATCGGGCGTCAGGAAAAATTTATTCTGATAAGCATTTACCTTGTAATATAGTTCGGCTATCATCTCGGGTGCATAATTTAACTTGCCATCGCCAATTAAAAAACCATAGCCACCTGCAGCCAGGTAATTACGATGCGGTGCCGAAAGGCCATTACCTACAAAGGCCAGTGCCAGCTCATCATCTTTACGTTTCCACGAAGTGCCTTTTAGCTGTGCGCCAAAACTAACCGAGCGATCAATCTCGGTAAAATACCAGGTTTCGGTGTGGCCATCGTTATAGCTCAGTTTGGCAAATACACCAAAATCATTGCTCAGATATTGATCGGCGCTGATGCCAAAGCCATATTTGTGGCGGCCGTAGGCCTGGGTGGTATCTACATTTGGCGCGGTTGGGCTCAATGCTATGGCCTGATTATAATTGCCCATTTTTCCATTGTTCCTGAAACCTAATATGCGCACGGTGCCTTTTTGTCCGTTTAACGTATAGCGCTTTTCAAACTCTAAGGTCTGGGTGTTGGCCCGGCCTATATTCTGATCCCAAACGGCACCATTAGCCTCAGTGGTCGACATGGTGAAGGCAAAACGTAAGGTCCAGTCGGGCATCCCCAACTCAAAATTACTGCCGATAACATAGCCGCGGGTATTGGCCGGGTAATCCCAGGCGCCGTTATCCATTAACGACCAGTTCATGAACTGTGAGCGGGGGTCGTGGCTAAACTCGTTTCCGTCAAAAAAATCGGCCATGCCAAATTTACCTACGCTTATTGAGAAATAGCGTTTGCTTTTTAAGCCCGCCAGTTGATTAGGGCCGGCCTGTATAGTATCCTTATCTTTACCCCACTCAAAGTTTTGTGTGAGGTACAGGCGGCCTATATAAATAGCCGGTGACGCGCTGCCCACCCTGAAAGTTTCGCCATTTGGAAAGCCCGCTACACCCAACGTGCGGCTTAAACCCGCTCCGCCTGATATCTCCGGATTAAAATAAGCCTCGGCACCTTTCCATAAACGGGCCGCGCCAAAAAGCGTGGAAGTTATAGAGCTTTGTGTTTCGGATGCAGTGCTCAAACTGTTATCGCCGCTGTATTTAGCGCTAAATGCAGGTTTGCTCTGGGTGATGATGGTTTGCTGAAAGTGAAAACTAAAGCGCTCGCGTTTTACCGTATCCTGAGCAACCGAGAGTTTTACGATGATGAGCAGTGAAAATAGCAGGAGTATATTTTTTTTCATACTTATTGGCTAAGTTGCATTATTGATGTTAAGTTTATATTAAGACTCAAATAGCCTAATATTTAGCCAAAGCTAATAATATTTTTAGACAAGTCTAAAAATATTATTAAAAATCGCACTCCATGTATAATTGTTTTAAATAGGCCTCCATAAAATTATGCCGTTGCTGTGCCAGTTGCCTGCCGGTTTCGGTGTTCATTTTATCTTTGAGCAATAACAGTTTTTCGTAAAAATGGTTGACAGTAGGCGCGGTCGAATTTTTATACGCTTCTTTACTCATATTCAGATCAGGCTTTATTTTGGGGTTATAGATCTCCCTTCCCTTAAAACCGCCATAAGTAAAAGCGCGGGCAATGCCAATGGCGCCAATAGCATCAAGGCGATCGGCATCCTGAACAATGGCTAATTCTGCCGAGTGGAATACAGGTTTATCAAAACTTGATTTGAACGACATGTACCTGATGATCTGCTGTACATGCAAAATGGTTTCTTTATCAATGCTGATACTGTTCAGGAAATTCCCGGCGGTTGCAGGGCCAATTTCTTCATCGCCATTATGAAATTTACTGTCGGCAATGTCATGCAGTAAAGCAGCAAGCTCAACAACAAGCAGGTTGGCGTTTTCTGTTTGCGCTATGATTTTGGCATTGTGCCATACGCGGTAAATATGCCACCAGTCGTGGCCGCCTTCGGCACTTTTTAGCGTATGCTTAACAAAATCGGTGGTACGGGTAATAATGTCCATATTTGCAAAACTTAGCTGCAAATATACTATTCAATGCTAATCAGTCCCGGTCTTTAAAAGATCGTTATTATCGTCCTGTTCAACATTAATGAGCTCGCTTGCTTTAAAATCCAGCACCTCGGCAATTTGTAAAAGCCGTTCCACAGTTATTTTGGTATAACCCAGTTCAATTTTACTATAGGCGTTTTGTGAAATATTCAATTTATAAGCCAGGTATTCCTGGGTATAATTGCGTTCTTCCCGTTTATTTCTGATGGATGCCGCAATGGCTTTTATTTTTAAATTTATTTTATCGCTCATACCAAATAGGGGGCTATTCCCTATCATGTACGAAATTTGTTTATCGACGGATTTTATTTTTTTGAAAAATTATTGCGATGAATGAAGCAATGGTTGAACACCTTGCACGCTGATAGCGTCGTTATTGCAATAAATCTCATTTAATAACGCAAATATTTTACGTTTCAGGATAAATAATTACATTAGATCATTATAATCTAAATGAGCACCACCCCAAACTCACGACTATTATCCCTCGATGTTTTTCGCGGCGTAACTGTGGCGGCCATGATACTGGTTAATGACCCCGGCGACTGGAACCATATTTATGCCCCGCTTGAGCATTCAAAATGGAACGGTTGTACACCAACCGACCTGATATTCCCTTTCTTTTTGTTTATTGTAGGCGTATCTATTGTTTATTCAATGAGCAGGAAAGCGCCGTATCCTGCAAATCATTTAAAAATGCTGCTGAGCGCGTTCAGGCGCATGATCGTTTTGATAGCTATCAGTTTGGCTATCCAATTAATTTTGCATCCGGGTTTTGATCATTTGCGGTTTCCGGGTGTGTTGCAACGTATTGCTGTAGTATATTTTATTTGTACTATACTCTATCTTAAGGCCTCGCAAAGAGTACGTGATTGGCTGTTGGCTATTTTACTGATAGGCTATTATATACTTATGACCCACGTGCCTGTGCCCGACACAGGCGTTGCCAGCCTGATGCCCGAGACCAATTTGGGTGCCTGGGTTGATCGCATGGTGTTTACACCGAATCATTTATGGTCTGAATCGCACACCTGGGACCCTGAGGGTTTATTGGGTACTTTACCGGCTATAGCTACCGGGCTTTTCGGTATACGGGTTGGCACCTGGATGAAACGGAATGACCGTAACGAGAGTATTAAAGTAAACTGGGCGTTTACCTACGGCATCATAGCTATAGTTTTAGGTTTGGCATGGGATATGATATTCCCCATCAATAAAGCGCTGTGGACAAGCTCGTTTGTACTTTTTGCCGGCGGGTGCGCAACCATCGCCTTTGCTATGGCTTATTGGTTTATAGACATACAAATGCATGGAAAATATTTTAAGTTTTTTCTTCCGTTTGGCGCCAATGCTATTACTGCCTACGTGTTGTCAGACTTTGTTCCGCACTATATTAATAAAATAAAGCTGGGCGACTCATCGCTGTACCAGATATTCTTTGCCTCTCAACTGCCTCCATATAATGCCTCGCTGGCCAGCGCCATTGTAATGACATTGCTTATTTGGGTATTGGTGTGGATATTGTATATTCGAAAGATATTTATAAAGGTGTGATACCTGACTAATATCCCTTTTATTTCGCCCCGAAAATAATTTTTAACTAAACTATACGTTTTTGCATCTTAGCACAATATTTTCCAATCTTTAACATGAATTTTAAAAAAGCCATTTTTCTATGGGGCGCTGTAATGTTTATTACGGGCGGCGTATTTGCGCAGGTTAAAAAAAAGCCGGCAGCCCCGGCGGCACATAAAACTACAGCCACTACCGCGAAGCCGCAAGCCAGGCCGGCAACAGCGGTAAACCTGCCTACCGATCCTGACGTAATTATTGGCAAATTGCCCAATGGCCTTACCTATTATGTCCGCAAAAACAGCCTGCCTAAAAATCGTGCTAACCTGATATTGGTAACCAAAGCCGGTTCTGTATTAGAAACAGACCCACAACAAGGCATGGCCAATTTTATACAGCGCATGGCATTTAAAGGCACACGCGATTATCAGAAGGACGATATGGCCAATTATTTGAAAAGAATAGGCGGAAAATACGGCCCGGATACCAGCGCCTTTGCCACTTATGATGAAACAGCCTACCAATTATCCATACCAACAGATACCGATAAATTATACAGGGGTGCGTTTACACTAATGGCAAACTGGGCAGCCTATATCACATTTAACCCCGACGATATTAATAATGAACGCGCAAAACTCGCACAAGAAATAGCTCAGGGTGGTAAATCACCACAGGCGCGTTTGCAGGAATTAACCTTGCCTGTGCTTTTGGGCGGTACTTCAAGGTATGCCATGCGTTCGCCAATGGGTAAAGAAAGTACCGTAAAAACATTTACCGATGCTTCGGTTAAAGGTTTTTATTCAGACTGGTACCGCCCCGACCTGCAGGCAATAATTGCCGTAGGCGATTTTGACCCTAAGCAGGTTGATGAATTGATCAGATATAACTTCTCATCATTGCGTAATCCGTCGGCCGAGAAACCAAGGGTGCAATTTTCGGTACCACCTACCCCCGGTACAACGGTGAAAATTGTTACAGACAAGGCATTCCCTTATGTACTTGCCCAGGTCGTATCAAGGCACGCGCAAGCAATAGCTAAAACCCCCGCCGATTATATGGAAGGAGTGAAGGTGACTTTGTTTAACCAGATGCTTAATGCCCGTATAAGTGAAATAACCCAGTCTAAAGACCCAGTTATGCTGTATGGGCAAGCCAGTTACAGCCCTATGGTTGGTAAAATGGATGCGTTTAGCACACTTACGGTAGCTAACCCCGGTGGCCTGGAAACCGCGTTTAAAACCATGGCCGGCGAAATGGAACGCGTGCGCAAATTTGGTTTTACCAATACCGAACTGGAACGCGCCAAGCAAAACGCATTGGCGCAGATATCAGATAATTTTAATGCCAAAGGAAACTCGCCCTCAGCGAATTATGCGGGCGACTATGAACGTAATTTTTTGACCGGACAAGCTATACCGGGTATTGATTATGAATATAATTATTACATCAATAATATTGGAAAGATAAGCGTTGCGGATATGAACGCGCTGGCCATAAAACTAATGGCCGACCAAAACCGCGTAATACTGATCGAGGCTAATGATAGCGAAAAAGATAAATTACCTAACGAGCAAACCGTGTTAAAATGGATGGCCGATGCCGGTAAAGGCCTAACCAACTATGTTGATGAAAGCGCTACCCCATTAATGCCCGAGGCACCTGTGCCCGGTAAGGTGCTAAGTGTAAAGATCGATTCTGCATTACTGGTTACTACATTAAATTTATCAAACGGTGTAAAGGTTATATTGCGGCCTTCGCTATACATTAATAACCAGATACTTTTTAGCGGGTATAGCTTTGGCGGTACTTCATTGGCAAGTGATAATGATTTTACATCAGCTAATTTGGCGGGTACTGTTATTTCAAATAGCGGCGTTGCCGGCTTCAACCAAACGCAGCTAAACAGAATGTTGCGTGAAAAGAATTTAAGTGTTTCGCCTTATATCAGCGACATCACGCAGGGGGTATCGGGCTATTCAACGCCTGCCGATTTTGAATCGGCTATGAAATTATTGTACCTGTATTTTACCAACCCGCGTAAGGATGCTGAAGTATGGAAAAGCACTATCGCGCAGCAAAAATCAGTTTTGTCGCATAAGCAGAATGACCCCGGTAGCGTGTACCAGGACACGGTTTTATCGGTTTTAAATAGTTATAACCCCAGGGCATTACCGGCAACCGCCGCTCAGTTGGATGCTGCCAGTTTAGATAAAGCTTATAGTTTTTATAAAGACAGGTTTGCTGATGCCAGTGGATTTACCTTTACTTTTTCGGGCACATTCGCCGTAGATCAGATCGTACCTTTTGTTGTAGCTTATTTGGGTGGATTGCCATCAAACAACAGTAAAGAAACTTATAAGGTGATACCTATGCATCCGCCTGCAGGGCAAATCACTAAAACAGTATATAAAGGCGCCGGCGATAAAGCCACCGTACAATTGGTATATAGCGGCGCCTACGAGTATAACGAAGCCAACAATATCCAGCTTGACGGTTTAGAAGACGTGCTGAACACGCGCCTTTCTGATTCTTTAAAAGCAGGCGGCATATATTCAGTGGGCGTACGTGCCAACTACGTAAAAATTCCGGAAGGCCGTTATAAAATGACCATCTCTTATTTATGCGATGCAAACAAGGTTGATCAATCGGTAGATTATATGGTTGGTGAGATCAATAAAATAAAGCAAAATGGCGCTGTTGCTAAAGATGTGCAGTTGTTTATTAACACCGAGGCGCGCAACATGCAGCAAAACCTGCGGCAAAATGCCTATTGGCAGGCAGCATTGAGTTCGGCCGAGCAAAATCAGCAAAATCCCGACAGAATACTTAACCATATGCAAGTGCTTGAAACAGTTACCTCACAATCGGTTAAAGACGCGGCCAATAAATATTTAAACAGCAGTAATTTTATAAAGCTGATTTTGCTACCTGAAAAGAAATAACAACCTGACGTTGGTTTAAAGGACGAGCCCTGCCGATGTACTGGCGGGGCTTTTTTATGTCAGTCACAAAATACGCCTAATTTTGTTAGCACAATAATGAGCACACCCGGGCAAAAAGTTATACAGGAGTGGTACCGAAAAAAAAACTGGCACCAGTTTCCTTTTCAGCGCGAAATGGAGAACGCCTACCTGGGCGGCTATTCCGGTTTGCTCAATGCCCCAACAGGCAGCGGTAAGACCTTTGCCCTGTTTTTACCTTTCCTGGCCGATTATATCAATAAACATCCCGACTATAAAACCCGCCAGAACAACGGCCTGCAAATGCTATGGATAACACCCCTGCGCGCGCTTACCAACGATATTAAAAAAGCCATGCAGGAGGTTTGCGACGACCTGGATATTCCATGGAAAATAGCCACCCGTACCGGCGATACCCCTGCCGCCGAAAAAGCCGCCTTAAAGAAAAAACTACCCGAAGTACTCTTAACTACACCCGAAAGTCTGCACCTGATGCTGGCACAAAAAGAATATCCAAAAATATTTCAAAGCCTGCAGGTTCTCGTGGTCGACGAGTGGCACGAGCTACTGGGCACTAAACGTGGGGTACAGGTAGAGTTGGGTTTGAGCAAGCTCAAAGTAGTGAGTAGTGAGTGGGGAATTGTGAGTAATGATAAAGTAAATACTAAAAATATTAAATCAACCAACCATTCACTACTCACCACTCACTACTCACCACTAAAAATCTGGGGCATCAGCGCAACCATAGGTAATTTGGAGCAGGCTGCAGAAGTGCTGCTGGGCAATGATTTTCCGATGGATAGGGTTAAGATGGTGCGTGCCCATATTGACAAAAAGCTGGTGATCGAATCTATTATCCCTGAAAATATTGAGAACTACTCCTGGGCGGGGCATATCGGGTTAAAGTTGCTGCCGCAGGTAATGGAGATCGTTGCGAAAAGCAATACCACGCTGATATTCACCAATACCCGTTCACAGTCAGAAATATGGTATCATGCCATTTTAGATAATTATCCGGAATATGCGGGTATAATGGCTATGCACCACGGCTCGCTGGATAATGAGCTGCGTAACTGGGTAGAGCAGGCCCTGCATGCCGAAGCACTGAAAGTAGTCGTATGTACATCGAGCTTAGATCTGGGGGTTGATTTTCGCCCGGTAGATACAGTGGTGCAGGTGGGCAGCCCTAAGGGTGTCGCGCGTTTTATGCAGCGTGCCGGGCGAAGCGGGCACCACCCGGGAGCCATATCGAAGGCTTATTTTGTGCCTACCCATTCGCTTGAACTGTTAGAAGGAGCAGCCTTAAAACAAGCAATAAAAAAAGGCATTTTTGAAAGCCGCGACCCTATGCTGCTTACTATGGATGTATTGATACAGTATATGGTTACGCTTGCCGTATCCGATGGTTTCAGGGCTGATGAGTTGTTTAAAGAGGTAAAAACCACCTACGCCTTTGCCGACCTGAGCCGGGGCGAATTTAACCAGCTGCTTGATTTTATTGTTAACGGCGGCAAAACACTGGCGCAGTACGATGAGTTTTTAAAGGTTGAGGTAGAGAACGGCCTGTATAAAGTAAATAGCCGCCGCGTAGCCATGCGTCACCGGTTAAGCATAGGCACCATTACCAGCGAGCTGAGCATCCGTGTTAAATGGTTAAGCGGTGGTAGTTTGGGAACCATCGAAGAATCGTTCGTATCAAAATTAAAACCCGGTAATACCTTTTGGTTTGCCGGGCGCAGTTTAGAGTTTGTGCGCGTAAAAGAAATGACAGCCTATGTACGCAAATCGAACGCTAAGAAGGGATTGATACCCAGCTGGAATGGCGGGCGTATGCCCTTGTCGTCGCAGCTCTCGGCAGTTTTCAGGGATAAGCTGGATGAGGTAGCTCATGGTATAGAAAAGGATGTGGAAGTGGTGGCCCTGAAACCTTTATTTGATTTGCAACAGCAATTATCACATCTGCCGCAGAGCCACGAGTTTTTGATCGAGTCTTTTAAATCGCGCGAGGGGCATCATTTATTATTTTACCCTTTTGAGGGAAGGCTGGTACATGAGGGGATGGCATCATTGCTTGCTTACCGCATATCAAGATTCAGGCCAGCCAGTTTTTCGATAGCGATGAACGATTACGGATTTGAATTGCTGACCGATGAGGACGTACCTATTGAGCAAGTATTGGAGGATGCCAGTTTTTTCTCGATAGATAATTTACTGGACGATATACTGCATAGCCTGAACGCCAATGAAATGGCCCGCCGCCGTTTCAGGGACATTGCCAACATTGGTGGATTGGTTTTTACGGGTTATCCCGGCCAGCAGGTAAAGAATAAACACTTGCAGGCATCATCATCGCTATTGTTTGATGTGTTCAGCGAATACGAGCCGGATAACGTGCTGATAAGGCAGGCTTATAATGAAGCACTGGCATTTCAGCTTGAAGAGTTCAGGCTGCGGGCCGCCCTGCAACGCATAGGTACACAAAGCATCATCCTTAAAACCATTGAAAGGCCAACCCCGTTTGCTTTCCCAATTATGGTTGACAGCCTGGGCCGCGAACGCCTCACCACCGAAAGCCTGGAAGACCGCATAGCTAAAATGGCCCGCCAATACGGTGCCGAAGGCGTTAACGGTAACGAAAATAAAAAGGTGCGTAAACCGGGTATTACCAGCAAAAAAGGATTTTAAGAATATCAATAACCGTGGGTGTCATGCTGAGCCCCCGTCGAAGCATGTGGGTTGGCCCTCACACACCCTTCGAGAGCCTCAGGGTGACAGCCGTTTTTTTTATTATTCCCTCGCCAAATCCATTGATGGCATAAAGGCTAAGCGTTTTTCGAAATACACATCCCAGCTATGCTGCTGCACATCATCAAGCATGTGGTGGGTGTCGTCATCGTAATTTTGGTTCAGCTTTTCGTATTTGACATGGATGCGGTTAAACAGGGCAGCAGCTTCGGCCTGGTAGTTGGCATCAAAATGGGTACGGTGTGCTTCGCGCAGTATTTCCTGCTGCTCCATAAAGGCAATGGTGTAATGGCCCTGTTCGTGTTTTAATATCTGGGTAAGTAATTGTTGTGATGTCACGCGCCGCCTGTCCAACCAGGATTGGTCTTTATCCAATATCAGTTGCACGTTAAAAGTTAAAGTGTAATTATTTCTTTCGCCGATAACGTGGTAGTGGTAGTCGATAGAGCAATGGGTATAGGCGATAGCATTATCACCTGTCGCCCGTGGAACGCCCTGAAAATCATTCACATTTAAACGGTGATAGCCTTCCTGGGCCATAGTCCTATTACTTACACTTAACCCTAAGGCGATGGCGCAGATCACCCCCACAAAACTTATCCTCATGAACAATTAATAGTTAATAATTTTTCGTTTTTTGACAGGCTCAGGCGGTAAAGGTTTAAACGAAGGATAGTTGTTAAGAGTTGCTGTAAAACTTTGAAATATTAAAAAAAATGAGCGGCAGATTAGCGCGATTTCCTCCCACCGGGCAATGTCATTAAGTTAAGCTTTTAAGGAATAAAAAATATCGAACATCGAATGTCCAATTTTGAATAATGAAGGAGAAATACTTCGAAGTTGGACATTCGAAATTCATTATTCGATATTTTTTATTCCTTAAAAGCTTAACTTAATGACATTGCCCAACGGGAAGGAATCGCGCAGGCCAACCGCTTTTTAAATATGCTTATTTTTTAACCTTATCGGGCTGCAAAACATTTAATGCCATTACTTCTTTCATGGTTTTTTGCATGGCATCGGTTGATCCGTCAAGGAATATCACATTGCCTTCAGAGTTTTCGGCGAAGTGCTTGATAGATTCTGTCCACATGGTAAATAGTATAACCGAAGTATCCATGTGTGCCTGCTCCATCTCTTTGGCGGCAGCGCTCATACCTTTAGCCACTTCCTGGCGGAATAAAGCCACACCCTGACCACGCAATTGCGATGCCTGGCGCTCCGCCTCGGCCGAAATTTTTATGGCGTTACCCTCGGCCTCGGCAGCTTTGGTTTTGGTGATCAATAATGCCTGTCCCTCGTTCTCGGCAGCAGCTTTCAGGTTGTTTGAGGCCACTACCTGGCTCATTGATTTCATGATCACGTCATCAAACGTAATGTCGTTTAATTGAAGATCCTGTAAATGATAGCCCCATGTTTCCAGTATCTGGTCAAGCTGCTCTTTTACGTGCTCCACAATATCGCGCCTTAATATCAATACTTCCGATTGCCTTTTGGTAGCTACAAACGCGCGAATCGAGCCCTCAACGGTACGTATCAGCGCCTGCATCAGGTTACGCTCATCAACAAACTTAAAGGCTACATTTTTTATGGTCTCTTCCTGCTGGTCTAATACCGAATATAACAGCATCGCCTTAAAATAAACATTAGCCTGGTCAAACGTTACGGCCTGGAACTCCAGTTCGACAGAGCGATTCTGTATAGATATTTTTGAATAGATGCTTTCAATAAAGGGAATCTTGAAATTTAACCCCGGGGTTAATATGCGACGGTATTTACCGAATACGGTTATTACCGCAATAGTGCCCTGTTTTACAGTCACAAATGATGAAAGTACAATTACAAGGACGATGAAAACAAAAACTAAAGTGATTATTTGGCCGGTCATAGCTTATAGGTTTTAATAAAATAAAGATAGCGTAATTATTGGAGTGTTATTTGTTTTTATAAAAATGCTTTAACACACAACAATAATATGAATGTAAAACGAACCTTCGGCACTATACTTACCTTATTGGGGATAATCGGTTTAATATATGCAGGTACCAGCATTATAGCACATGGCAACAATATAACAGCAATAGTAGTTATCGCTATAATAGCCATACTTTTCTTTTTTACCGGCATCAGCCTTATCCGCAATACTAAAGACGAGGCATAGCCGAAAAGATCAACTATTGTCGGTAGCGGTTATAAGGCCGGTTTCAGTGATATTGAGTTTGCTTTCGGGGAAGTCAGTATCGGTCAGCATCTTTACCCGGATGGCTGCACGGTTCAGGCTGTCAATTTTTAATCCTGTTTGGTGCGATTGTTTGATAGATATGATACGGGCATTTAAAAACTCGCCCTTTTTATTTACATATACCCTTAGTAAAGGGGCAATGCCGCAAATACCTTCAATACTTACCGATTTATAGGTGCAAAAATTACCCAGACTATAAGCGATCAGGCGATTTTTGTATAGCTCCATAGCGCGGGTTACATGGGGGCCGTTCCCAAATATCAGGTCGGCACCGTTATCAATAGCGTTGTGGGCAAAGGCATGTACGTTGCCTCGTTTTTCGCCAAAGTATGATTCACCTTTACGCAACACATGTTCAAACGCGGGCCCTTCGCCGCCGCCATGAAATGACACGATAACTATGTCGCACTGCTGTTTCATATCGCGGATAATTTTGCCTGCTCCTTCAAAATCAAATATCGATACCGTATTGCTGTTTGGCGCAAACGAGCAAAAGCCATATTTAACACCTTTAACCTCAAATATTATTGATGGCTGTGTTAATAATCCCGCATAATGAATACCGCAGCTATCCAGTGTTTTAGTAGTGCTTATTCGCCCGGCTTCGCCAAAATCGCTGATGTGGTTGTTGGCTAAACTCAGCACCTTAAACCCCGCGTTTTTTAATAAGGAGCCATAGCTTGTAGGCATCCTGAACAAGTACGCTTTTGTTTTAAGATGCATTTTATAATGTGCGGGTTCACCCTTATCCAGTAAAGTGCCTTCCAGGTTGCCAAAGGCTACGTCGGCGCTTTGCAGATAACCTTT
>DATJJI010000117.1:0-4327 GCA_035492275.1 Mucilaginibacter sp. | reverse complement strand
ATCAGATGCTGATAATGTAATTTGTGTAGGCGCCTCAAGCGCAAAATTGGGTGATGAACTGGCCGCTTCATTTACCAATTATGGCAAAAAAAATGTCGATATTTTTGCACCCGGTGTAAAAGTGACCAGCATTGATAAAGATGCCGAATTTAATACCGAGGATGGTACCAGCTTTTCATCGCCTATAACAGCGGGTATAGCAGCATTGATACTGGAGTATTATCCTGACCTGAGCGCGAAGCAATTAAAGCAGGTTATCCTGGCATCGGCTACGCCTTTAAACGGCACCATGGTGCTTAAACCAGGCAGCAAGACTGATAAAGTTGACTTTGCTTCCCTATCAAAAACAGGCGGTATTGTAAACGCCTATAAAGCCATTGAGCTGGCTTCGAAATTAAAAGGTGAACGGAAGAAGTAAGGAACACCAAAGAAAGATTTAAAGCGGGCCGGGGCCCGCTTTTTTTATGGCTTATTTATTATCCTTCAATATAGCATTACTTATTTTTTCGACTATACGCAGCACAGGTGGCTTAGGTATTTCGGGCAAAGGCATTTGTGTTATAATTTTTGTTGAGGATTTGTTAATAGGGTACACGTATGGCCCTCCTGCTATATCAGGGCTTTCGGTAAATGATATGCCTGCTTCAGTAAATCGCACGCAATTGCTCCTTGCTCCTTCGCAAGTATCATAATGTACAATTACGGGTTTATTAAACGCCTGCAATTGTTTCATTTGATAATCAATGCGACATGACGATAAAATATTAAAAAAAACATGCGCCGCTAACCAGATAGCATTTAAACCAAATGCTACGTAAAGCATATTGGGTAAAATGCGCATGCCGCGTTTAAATAAGAGTGTGCTTATAAATAAAATAATTACCGGCAGCAGCCAAAGTTGCGGAACAAACCTTGCCCACCATGCATCAGGTATAATAAGTACAGATATGGTAATAATTACGAGCACAGGCATGGCGTATTTAACCGCCGGTATGTCTTTAAACCGTATGGATAGGATAACGAAAATAATTGCTGCTAAAAGCAAAACGCCGCTAAAAAACGGACCGAAACCTGACATCATTTGTTCGGAATCATTCCCTTCATGTATATCTTTTTTATCAATGGTGAACGGAATTTTAGGAATATCCCACAGCGATGCTTTTGCAGCAGAATATTGCCCTTCATGAGCCGAAAGAGAAATTGCCAGCTTTTGAACCGTATTAAGGCCCCTGAAAAGTCTTGGCGATAAATGAACCTCTACTTCTTTAGTTTTGGTAAGCCCATAAAATACCTCATGCTTGCGCACAATATTAGTAACGTAAGGGTTAAAGCCGCAACATACTATACCTATGGCAAAAGAAAAGAGGCCCACCACGATCACTTTTTTTAAACTGTCAATTTTTTTGAAAACCCATAAAAGAATAACAAAGCCTATCCCGAACAAGCCTGCAAATGGCAAGCCCGTGAATTTTGTGTTTACTGCCAGTACCACTAACGGGATGAGCAGAAAAAGATAATACCGGTTAGCATCAATAAAAATAAGGCAGGCAATGGCTAACAGGCATAATAATAAACATCCCATGTTGCCATCAACACAAAACGTTAGCAACTGCATAAAAGTAACCGGGTTACAGGTAAATAAAGCTGCTAACAACCATTTTTCACTAACCCTTAAAGCATTTAATTTGTATAAAAAAGAGAGGCATAAAAAGAAAGCCGCCTCAAACAGCATAAAATTTACTGCTTTGGCGGTTTCAATACGGTTGGCTAATTTATACATTGATGCCTGTAGTACCTCTGTCCCTTTAGGGAAGTGATTAATAGCCAGGAATTTTAAATTCACAGGTGGCGGGGCATGCTTAACTTCGTACAAAGTGGGCTTATTAAATGATATGTAGCAGGTATCTATATCGTCATAAATTTCATTTGCCGGCACTTTTAAGGTTTGATATATAGGGTTAAAACCCTTGTCTAAACGGATCACTGTTTCCTGGTGATACCACTGCCCATCCAACGAACCGTCGTAAAAGAGGCCCGAAATGAAGATAAAGCCAATAACCGACCCGATAATTATACAGCTATTTTTTATAAAATATGACTTTGCCTTATCTCCAGTAAAAAATTTTGCAGCGTAATAATTAATAACCAGAGCCACCACACAGCCCAACGGAAATTGCCATACAGAAACGGTTGAACCGGCCAAAAAAGTTAGCCCGCAAAACAAGAAGGTAAAAGCAAGGATATTTATTAGCCCAAACGCTATCAGGAAGTATTTGCCTGATGCGTATTGGTTAACGTTGGTAGGGTTATTCATCATAGTAAATATAGTTTAGGGATTGCAAAGTTAAAATTATCAGGCAATTACATATATAATCAAATCAATAATTTTATGATAACAACACTATTATTTTTTGAAAAACCAACCGGTACAAACGGTTTTTATCTACCTGAAATATAAAAATTACTTAGCTTATTGTAAAAACCTTATGTGTAAAGCACCATCAATTGCATTTCACACATTAGTGCTTATATTTGCGCCTGCAATAGCATCATTTATTTAAAACATACGATGAGAGAAATACAGTTCAGAGAAGCACTTCGTGAAGCCATGGTTGAAGAAATGCGCAAAGATGAGAACATATACCTGATGGGTGAAGAGGTTGCCGAATACAATGGCGCCTACAAAGTAAGCCAGGGTATGCTGGATGAATTTGGTGCTAAACGCGTTATTGATACGCCAATTTCGGAGTTAGGCTTTGCCGGTATAGGCATAGGCTCGGCCATGAATGGTTTAAAACCTATCATTGAGTTCATGACCTTCAACTTTTCGCTGGTAGCTATTGACCAGGTAATAAACGGCGCTGCCAAGATCATGTCAATGAGTGGTGGTCAGTTTTCGGTACCCATTGTTTTTCGTGGCCCTACCGGTAACGCGGGTATGTTAAGTTCGCAGCACAGCCAGTGCTTCGAGAATTGGTATGCCAATTGCCCAGGCTTAAAAGTAGTTGTGCCATCAAACCCTGCGGATGCAAAAGGGCTGTTAAAATCAGCTATTATTGATCCTGATCCGGTTATTTTTATGGAGTCGGAATTAATGTATGGCGATAAAGGTGAAGTGCCTGAAGAAACTTACTATATCCCATTGGGTAAAGCAAAAGTTGTTAAAGAAGGTGCTGACGTTACTTTAGTTGGCTTTGGCAAGATCATGAAAGTGGTTATCGCTGCTGCTGCCGAACTTGAAAAAGAAGGTATCCACGCTGAAGTGATCGACCTGCGTACTGTACGCCCTATCGATTATGATACGGTGATCAATTCAGTAAAGAAAACAAACCGTTTGGTTTTGATCGAAGAAAGCTGGCCATTAGGCTCAATTGCGACAGAAATAGCTTTCAAAGTACAGAAAGATGCATTTGATTATTTAGATGCTCCTATCCTGCGCATTATGGGTGGCGACGTTCCACTTCCGTATGCACCAACTTTGATACAGGAATACCTGCCAAACGCAGAACGCGTGATCAAAGCGGTAAAAGAAGTGATGTACGTGACGAAGTAGCCTCACCCCAACCCTCTCCAAAGGAGAGGGAGTTATAAAATTTACGGCCCCGATTAATTTTATCGGGGCTTTGTTTTTAAATAGTATTTTCGAATATGGGTTCACCAAAAACATTATTCATACTCATCATGGTCATCTTTGTCGGGATGATGATCGTGAATGTAAACAGCATCATCAGTGGCATTGGAGAACATAATACCACGCGTATTGTAATAGCTTCGGCGTCGTCGGTTATTATGATCATACCCGTCGTGCTTATCCTGATCAGGCTGTCAAGGATAAAAAAGCAGCAGCAAAATGATAAAAAATAAAAATGCCCCTTACGGGGCATTTTCTTTATATGCTAATTTCTGTTAATTCGTAGCGCTCCACCCATCACTCCATCCGTTGCCGCCGCCTTTGGTATCTTTTACCAGTTTATCGTATTTAACTGCCTGTGCAGGAGTTAACACAGCTTTAATCTTTTTAACGGTAGCTTCGCGTAAAGGGCGTACAGCCACTACCATTTTATCGGTATTACCGTGTTCTTCTTTTTTGATCTTTTCAAATTTCTCAGAAGATTCCTTGTAGATAGCCTGAATTTTCTCAGTCTGTTTATCGTTCAATTTCAGCTCTTTCTGCAAGCCTTTAGCTTTTTCTTCCGGAGTGCCGACATTCGGGTGGGTTCCCTGGGCGCGTGCTGCCGTTATTCCAATAACCAAACAGCAGATTAACAAAATTTTCTTCATGGATCTTAAGGTTAAATATGATTTAAATATAGTTGATTATTTGGCT
>DATJJI010000116.1:0-7902 GCA_035492275.1 Mucilaginibacter sp. | reverse complement strand
CAACATTTTGGCGATGTTATTGACTTTCGAAACCGCGTACAATGTGCCGGTTCTGTGTTTAATATTGTCACCGGCCTATCTCCCGGTGCCTCTGTTTCGGTAACTTCGGCAAGGTCATATCTTTCACCCGGTATAGGCCAGGCTGATATCAGGTTGATTACCTACAAAGATGGCAGCCCTTATCTTGAAAATGGCCGGGTGTGGTTTACATTTACCTGTAGGGGCGATTCGCAAAGCTCCTATCAGGGCGTAATGAGCTTTAATCCGTCGATAGGTGATTTTAGGTTTGATGGCGGTATTGTTTTTGACCATGGCGACGGTTTATTACGTAACGATTATGCCTCGCATGTTTTTTATGATAATGATACCGGCGAATGGGAAGCGCTGGGCTGCGACTTTGGCGGGAGCGCTGGTCATGAAGGGCGCGGCACAACAGGCCTCATCATGGCACATTCAAAACACGATCCACGATTTGGCTTTTCCATAATGCAGGCCAGCGCCTTAACGGCAAATCAAATCCCAGGGCATCACGAAGACCCTTGCATTATTTATGATGTAATTGTGAAAAAATGGCGTCTGCTCACCAGCACTTTTGTCGAAAAAAATATAGCAGCAAGCTTATTCGAATCGGATAACTGGAACGGCCCCTTTAAAAAGATAGCTGGCCCGGTTGCCTACAATTCAACCGGTACCTTACTCCAAAAAATAGGTGGTAAATATTATGCGTTAAGCGGCGGGCAGGGGCCCATGATGATTTATTCATATCCTGACCTTAGCCTTTTGGGTAATTTAAAGATCGATCTTCCCCCGGGCTTTCCAAAACAACCGGGAAGGGTATGGCCCACTGTTTTTCCTTTACCTGCCGGCTATCCCTATCCGTATATGATGATAAGCATGGACAGGAGTAATTATCCGGGTATCAAAGGACCTACCTGGAGTTACGGCGCTCTATACTTATACGGTGCATTATAATGAGCTCTATATTTGCTACAAACTATTATGCCTCATTGACGACACGATAAAAGTGACGATGGCTACAATAAGGCCAAACATAAAGATATTATAAGCGGCCCTTAACAGGCGATACTTGCGGCCAAGCACTATGCCTTGTGTATAAACATCCTTGATCAGGCTATCATATAAAAACTCCTGATCGGTCAGTATACTTTTCATGCCTTTAGCATAGTCGTCAAGTTTCATTTTATAAAAGTTGCCAAAAAATAACAGGTTTACCTTTTTATTAGCCAGGTCCTTTGCCGAAAAGCGCCCGGCAGGTATAGATGGGCGCGTAGCCAATATGGCCAATATCATGGTAAGTAAACTAACCGAAAGCAGGATATATGAGGGGAGCACCAGGAAGGTATTGTCTTTTAAATTCCTTAATATTAAACTGATGATGGCCGATATAATGATAGAGTTAACCGTTATTAATATCTGCGCTTTATTATCGGCCATATCGCTTAAGCGGTGGTCATTATTGGCGGTTACCCGCAGCAGGGTTTCAATTACGGTCTCTGTACTAATATCGGCGGTTACCGTTGGCGATTTGGGTTCATCTTTTTTAGCAGGCATGGTCCAATTGTTTACGGTACACAGATCAGGATTTTCTGAAAAAGCCATGTGAAAATTCATTGCCATATAATGAAATAACTTTTTCGGGCCGTGTAGCTAAAAATTCATCACAGGCTAATTTTACACCGGGGTTTGAATCGTAACCAAACCCTTCGGGCATTATCGCAGCATCATGGTAGTCCATGAGGGTGCAAATGGCGCCTTTCGTCATTCGCGGGTATATATGTTCAAGGCAATGCAGTATTATATTTTTATGCTGAATTTTATCGCCGCCAAAACCACAATCTATATGTACAAAAGCTATTTTTTCAGGCAGCTTTGATGGTAAAGTGGTTTCAAAATAACCCTTGTGCAATACTGGTTGTTTTAAACCATAGTTCTTAAAATTATTAAGCAGTTCTTCCTCTACATCACCTTCAACCGCAAATTTTGATTCAAAGCTATCATACAGATGCAGTATTTTATCTGATGCGCGCTCTTCAATAGCTTTTTGAAACAGCATAGCACACTGCCCTGTAAAACATCCTACTTCTATCATATCCCCCTCTATGTTATTCCCTATCACCGAGTCGATCATCATATAAAAATTGCTTCGCTGCTCAATAGTATTCATGGCAAAAAACGGATCGGGCAGGGGCTTTATCGCGTAAGCATAGCCTAATGACCTGATTGTTTTATTGAGTTTTTTTATTACTGAAGGAATTTTTTTATTGTTAAAAGGTGGCTTAGCGATAAATAAACTGTTCATGTGTTATCCTGGTAAATGTTTTGCATTAACGACAATAGTGTGCTACTAAAGTATCGTAATTTTTAATTAAGATTATCAAAATCTTCAACTATTAATTGCGTAAGGGGCTTGCTTATAAAAGTTTTAACGAAAGGGTAGGAGCGGGCCCGTGTAATATCATTACTATCTACAGATGATGATAGTACATATATTTTAATCGGTTTGCTTAGCAACGGATAAAGCTTTTCGAACGCGTCCAAAAAATTCCATCCGGTAAAGCCAGGCATAAATAGGTCAAGTAATATAATGTCGGGCAATTCTGCGGAGTTTTCCTTGTTTTCCTCTAATAATGCAAGCGCGTCTTTTCCTTTTAAAAAGAAGGATATTTTTTCACAACTACTGTAAGTTTTAATTAAACTTTCAATAATATAATGCTCAAACTCGTTATCGTCTATATAAAAAATACTTTCGCACATGAATGCAGATTTAAAGGTTAATGGTACATCATCAAACAACAGGAACCGGGAAGACTTTCTAAAGTTACAGTTCTATTTTTAATTGTTGTATGACAATACAAAATTTAACACAACTATTGTGTAATTTATACGTATAAAATGGTGTTGAAACATGATTTGCCACAATAAAATTACATCTATGAAAAATTTCGATAACGATAATTATAACTATATTTGGTCAGTTATAGACGCTATATTTATGGATAATAACAACTGAATACGTTAAGCAGATTGTTTAAGTTTCAAAGCAAATAGATACTAAAATTTATATGGCTTGAATGTTAGAAACTTAGCCTGCTTGGAAAAAATCAGAATATCTTTTCCAGATATAGAACTTCATCAAGCTAAAAAAATACCCCTAAAATTTAATAATTGCGTATATATACTGATGGAAACATCAATTATATATCGTCAAGTTTTTTTATCTTAGCAGATACCTTAATTTAACAAAATGTGTTTGCTGGGATGCGAAAAACATAAGTAATTTAATTAAATATTGAGATGATTGTAAATTAAATGTCATTTTGATATGATAATTTGATTGGCAAAGATGTTGCAACCTAAACACACAATTACAAAAAATGACTAAAAATGATATCTCATTTTGGCAAAACCTATTAACTGGTATTTCGCCACTTGATCTGCCTGCAGATCGGGTGCGATTGACGGGAACGGATGCGCCAATTTCTTTAGAGAAGATCATACTTGATAAAAAAACGGGTGCTGCTATTCGGGAGCTTTCGCAAAAATCTGATGTTTCGTTGTTTGTAACCTTGCTGTCGGCATTTAATGTGCTGCTCTATCGTTATACCGACCAGTCGGATATTTGCATTGGCGCTGTTATGGCCGGGAATTTATTGCCATTGCGTAATGACCTGAATGAGGAGGCTACTTTTCGGCAGGTACTAACCCAATTGCAGCAGCTAAAAACAGAAGCTGATAAACATCAGCCTGCCGTTTTTGAAGCATTGGCAGGTCTGCAGGTTAAACCGCCGTTCCAGGTTGTATTTGAATTTTTGGATGGTGCTGTTGTTAATGGGCAAACTGCTAAATATATAACCGATCATCAAAGTAAGTTTGATCTGAACCTGAAGATTGATTCGGGTAAAGATGGATCATTGACCTGCTCAATAAGTTACTCAGATCGTTTTGATTCAACGACGATACAAAAAATGCTGGGGCATTACCAGCAAATATTGAAAAGTGCTGTTGCCGATCCGCAGGCCACGATCTTATCATTGCAAATGGTTGGCCCCGAAGAAGAATCGAAATTACTGGCCATATCAAAAGGGCCGAAGCAGATTGTACCGGCTGAAAAGACACTGGTTGACCTGTTAGCCGAACAAGCCGCAGCCACACCCGATAAAAACGCCCTGCTTTTTAACGGTCAAAGCCTGAGCTATCGCGAATTGCATGAACGCAGTAACCAACTGGCTAATTACCTGCGCGAGCAGGGGGTGAAAGAAGATGCTGTTGTTGGTGTTTGCATTGACCGCAGCCTTGAAATGGTTATAGCTATATTGGGTATACTAAAATCGGGCGGTGGTTATGTGCCTATTGACCCTGCTTTCCCGGCCGAACGCATTGCTTACATTGTAAAAGATACTGCGGTGAATATCATCATCAGCAGCAATGCGGTAAGGGAAACGCTGAATACACCTTCGGTAAACATTATCGCACTGGATACGGAGTGGGATAAAATTGCCGGCTATTCTACAACTGCTCTTGAAACGAATTTGAAACCTTCAAACCTGGCTTATATCATTTACACGTCAGGTTCAACAGGCCGGCCAAAAGGCGTTATGCTTGAGCATCGTAACATCGTTGCTTATTTGCATACCTGCAAAGGGTTATATATCGATGAAAATAACGCGTCATCAGGTAGTTATTTTTATATGACCTATACCTTTGATGCTTCCATTACAGCTTTATTCCTGCCGCTCATCAGCGGTAAAAATATCGTGATCAGTTCGGCCGAAGCTTTGGATGTATTTGAGGATGCAGCTTTACAAGTCAATGCACCGTATGATTTTATTAAGATAACCCCGGCTCACCTGGGTTTATTTCAACCAAAATACCAATATAAAAAAGGTGAATTTTTAACCAATCGCCTGGTTGTTGGTGGCGAAGAACTGAAACTGGAAAGTATTCAGGGCTTAGATATTAACCCTGCATTAACTGTAATAAATGAATACGGCCCTACCGAATGTACAGTAGGCAGCACCATTTACAGCTTTCTGGTAAAAGATGCAGCAAGCAAAATACATATTGGTGTACCCTTGCCCAATACAAGTGCTTACATTTTAAATTCGGGTGGCCAATTGCAGCCTGAAGGCATAACCGGCGAACTTTATTTAGGCGGATTACAGGTTGCGCGTGGCTATTTAAACCGCCCTGAACTTACCGAACAAAAGTTTGTAGCCGATCCGTTTAACAAAGGCGGCCGTTTATACCGAACCGGCGACGTTTGCCGCTGGCTACCTGATGGTAATATTGATTACCAGGGCCGATCGGACGATCAGGTGAAGATTCAAGGCTATCGTATTGAACTGGGTGAAATTGAAAATGTTATTTTAGGTAGCAGTTACGTGCGTGAATGCGTAGTAATGGCCAATACCGATACACAGGGCAATAAGCGCCTGGTAGCATTTATAGTGCCTCATGTTGGGCTGTATGAACAAAAAAAATTAAGAACATTTTTAAAAGATACACTGCCGCATTACATGGTTCCGCAATTATTGGTGGAACTGGAGGTATTCCCTTTAACATCAAATGGCAAGGTTAACAAAAAAGCATTGACCATTCCGGATGCCTCCGTATTGTTAACCAACGTTTACATAGCGCCTAAGCGCGATTCCGAGAAAAAAATAGCCGCTATCTGGAAAGCTTTACTGAATGTAAAACGCGTTGGTACGCAAGATAACTTCTTTGAGCTGGGCGGCACCTCGTTATTGGCTCAAAAGGCAATAGCCGAGATAAAGCAACAACTCAATTACGAATTACCTATTACCAAACTATACCAGTATCCTACTATTGACGGTATTACCAAGTTCATGGAAAAGAAAACTTTTTCGCATGCAGGCAGTGCCGAAAAGGGGACGGTGAAATCACAATCGACAGATATAGCTGTTGTGGGTATGGCAGGCAGGTTCCCGGGAGCGGATACGATTCCTGACCTGTGGAATTTATTGGTTGAGGGAAGGGAAACAACATCGTTTTTCACTGCCGAAGAAATTGATGCCGGCGTACCCGATTATATAAAAAACGATCCTACTTATGTAAGAGCCCGTGGCATCCTGAAAAACGCGGAGAACTTTGACCCGGCTTTTTTTGGTATCAACCCCAAGTTAGCCGAGCTGATGGACCCGCAGCAGCGCATTTTCTTAGAGATTGCCTGGGAGGTACTGGAACAAACCGGGCATCTGCCATCAAAATATCCAAACAAAGTTGGTGTTTTTGCCGGGGTAGGTACCAATACTTATTATGATAATAACGTATTACCGCATCCAAATCTGATAGAAAATGTGGGTAGGCTGCAGGTTACTACCGTTAACGAAAAAGATTATGTTGCGTCACGCACATCCTATCATTTAAATTTAAAAGGACCAGGAGTTAGTGTTAACTCGGCTTGTTCAACCGCATTATTAGCCGTTGTTGAAGCAGTGAACAGTTTACGCTCCGGGCAGTGCGACGCGGCTATAGCCGGCGCTGCAAGTGTTACATCGCCCATAAAAAGTGGGCATATTTACCAGGATGGCGCTATTTTAAGTGCAGATGGGCATTGCCGTCCGTTTGATAATGATGCTACCGGTACTGTATTTAGCGATGGGGCAGGGGTTGTGTTGCTGAAAAGACTGGATGATGCTGAACGCGATGGCGATACTATTTACGGTGTAATAAAAGGTGTTGGCGTAAATAATGATGGTTATGGTAAAGGTAGCTTTACAGCACCAAGTTCCGAAGGGCAATCTGATGCCATTGGCAGCGCTATTATTGATGCGGGTGTTGAGGCGGCAGACATTACTTACGTTGAAGCTCATGGTACAGGCACCCCAATTGGCGACCCGATAGAAATTGAAGGCCTGGTTACCGCCTTTGGCGAACAGGTTAAAAATCAATATTGCGCCATCGGGTCCATAAAAAGCAACTTTGGCCACTTAACACAGGCTGCCGGTGTGGCGGGTTTAATAAAAACCTGCTTATCGCTGTATCATAAAAAGCTGTTGCCGTCTATCGGGTACAGTAAACCTAATAAAAATATTGATTTTTTAAACAGCCCATTCTATGTTAATGATAAATTAACTGATTGGGAATCAGATAAAAAACGGATAGCGGGTGTGAGCTCGTTTGGCGTTGGCGGTACCAACGTACACGTAGTAGTTGAGGAGTATCAAAACGCTATACAACCATCATCTGCAGGCAGGCCATTTGAGCTCATCAACTGGTCGGCCAATTCAGAGAACAGCACCGCGCTGTATGTAGCCGCACTGGCCGGGTATGTTAAACAAAATCAGGACATCAGCCTGGCCGATATTGGCTACACGCTGAAAAAATCAAAAAATGATTTCCGTTTCAGGCGGTATGTGGTAGCAGGCTCGAATGACGAATTGGTTGATCTGTTAGAAAAACCAAATTCATCCTCGGTTACTAACTTGAAAGAGATACCTGCCGAGATCGTATTTACCTTCCCCGGCCAGGGCGCGCAGTACCTGAACATGGGGTTCGAGTTGTATAAACAGGAACCTGTTTTTAAAGACGCGATCGATATTTGTGCTGATCTGCTAAAGCCATACATTAAACGCGATATACGGGAGATCATTTTCCCTGTCGAAGCTACAGACGAAGCAGCGGCACTTTTAAAAGAAACCCGTTTTACACAGCCCGCGCTTTTTGTAATTGAATATGCGTTAGTAAAACTTTGGATGAGCTGGGGAATTACCCCGACCATGCTTTGCGGCCACAGCATTGGCGAATATGTAGCGGCGCATCTTGCCGGCGTATTCTCGTTAGAGGATGGCCTGAAACTGATCTCTACACGTGGCATGATGGTGAATAGCCTTCCATCGGGATGTATGCTGTCGGTAAGAG
>DATJJI010000115.1:0-27664 GCA_035492275.1 Mucilaginibacter sp. | reverse complement strand
GTAAAATGTAAAGGTTTTACCTTTATATTATCAAATTATTTTAATTAATAAGCAGTTTTTTTGAAAAACATACTGGTACTGACCTAAAAAAAGTTAATTTTGACAAGTGAAGGTTAATACAAAATACCAGTAACAATTTATACATCTACCAGATGTTACCTTTATGGTTTTAACGTTTATATGAAGAAAAAAATTTACATTGCTGGTGCGGGTGGAATGCTTGGAGAAGCTTTTTATCGCATATTTAATAATGAATACGAAGTTAAGTGCACAGATAAGGATGTAAATGAAAAATGGCTTAGTTTTCTGGATTTTAGAAATTTTGAAGCCTATAAAAGAGATGTAGAAGCATTTAAGCCCGATTATTTGTTTCACTTGGGCGCCTATACCGATCTGGAGTATTGCGAACTTAACCTTGACGATACCTATCTAACCAATACTACCGCTGTTGAAAACGCGGTTTTTATTGCCAATAAGTTAAATATCCCCATTTTATATATCAGTACTGCTGGTATTTTTGATGGTACCAAAGATTTTTACGATGATTGGGACGAGCCAAACCCGCTTGGCCATTACGCGCGCTCAAAATACATGGGCGAGCGTTATGTACGCGAAAACGCTACCCGCCACATTATTTGCCGTGCAGGCTGGATGATGGGTGGCGGACCTGATAAAGACAAAAAATTCATTAATAAAATTGTTAAACAATTGGCTGCCGGCAAACGCGACCTGCATATTGTTAATGATAAAGACGGTACCCCAACTTTTACGGTTGATTTTGCTAAAAATGTAAAACTGCTGATTGAAAGAGAATACTGGGGCCTGTATAATATGGTTTGTAACGGCGAAACCAGCAGACGTGAAGTGGCCGAAGAACTGGTGAAAATACTGGATCTGGATAATGAGGTTACTTTTCATGAAGTTTCATCAAGTTATTTTGAGGATACTTACTTTGCCCCAAGGCCACCGTCAGAAAGGTTGGTTAACAAAAAATTGGAGCTGAGAAACATGAATATTATGCGCGATTGGAAAATTGCGCTGAGAGAATATATCAATGATTATTACGCAGAGTATCTGAAAGAAAATAATATTTATTCGGTAAAAGAAGATATTATTACCTTATAATATTTACTTTCGGTGATGCGTATTGCTGCTTTTGGCTTCCGGTCAATACCCCCGGCAAAAGGTGCCGCAGGAGCAGATAAGTTTGCTCTTGAATTATTCCCCAGGCTTGTTAACCGTGGGCACAGCGTTGTTGCCTACAACAGGCGTTACCCCGATGTATTTGTTGACGTAACCGAATACAAGGGCGTAAAAGTAAAAACCTTCAAAACCACCTCAAAAAAAGGATTTGATACCCTGCTGCATTCTCTGAAATGTACCTTAGATATTATTTTTAATAATACGGCCGATATTGTTCATATACAAAACGGTGGTAACAGCATATGGGCATTACCCTTACGCTTATTCGGTAAAAAGGTATTCATCAGCCAGGATGGCGTAGATTGGAAACGGGATAAATGGCCCTGGTACGGTAAATTATATTTACGTTTTTCGGCATTTATTACTGCTCACCTCCCTAATGAGGTAATTTTTGATAACGTAATTGCTAAAAGGCTTTTTGAGGATAAGTTTAAAAAACAATACAAATTTATTCCCTTTGGCAGTGAAGTAGAGCCAGGCACCGGCGACATCAGCATTTTAAATAACCTTGGCCTTGAAAAAGGTAATTATTACTTATTTGTAGGCCGTTTTATACCTGATAAAGGATTGCATTACCTGATCCCCGGTTTTAAAAATTCAAAGTCGACCAGAAAATTGGTGTTGATAGGCGGCTCGCCCAACCCATCGCCTTACGAAAAGGAACTGCTTGATATGGCGAGCGATCAAATCATATTCCCCGGTTATGTGTATGGCAATGATGTAAACACGCTGATGTTAAACAGCTATTGCTACATCCAACCATCAGACGTTGAAGGATTATCGCCGGTTGTATTAACGGTAATGGGCCTTAACGTACCGCTGATTGTAAGTGATATTGAAGAAAATGAATACGCCGTTTTAGATACCGCACGCAAATTCAAAAAAGGTAATATTGAATCACTGACCGACGAGATCAATTTTTGCGAAGATAACTACCCTCAAATGCTGGTGCTGGCACAAAAAGCGCAGCAACGAGCGCTAAGCGTATTTAACTGGGAAAATGTTGCCGACGAGCATGTAGAAGTGTTTATGAATAGTTAGCGGCTTTTTTAAATACGGTTATTAACTCCAAAGCGGTTTTACGCCACGAAAATTGCTTTAAACGTTCCATTCCCTTTGCTGCCATTTCTTTTTGCAGATCAACATCATCTACTACTTTTTTTATTTTTAGATAGATATCGTTTTCATCAAAAGGATCGAATTGTAAAACCGCGTTGCCGCCAACTTCGGGCAGGCAGGTGTTATTTGCAACTATAACCGGCAAATTATAACCAAAGGCCTCTAACACCGGAATACCAAAGCCTTCGTTTATGGAGGGGAAAACGTATAGTAAAGCGTTTTTATAGATATACGCCAATGATGCGTCAGTCAAATAGCCGGTTAGTATGATATCATTTTTAAGTTTTGTATCATTAATCGCATCCAGTATTAATTGATAATCGCTATGGTAGTGAAATTGAGGGGTAGGGCCAGCCAATACCAATTTTAAATCAGCATATCCCTGATTTTTAAGTTTACTAAAAGCATATATAAGCGCGGGTATGTTTTTGCGTTTAAATACCGAGCCAACATGCAATAAGTAATTGCCCGGGGTTAACGAAAATGATCGCAATAAGCTATTATCATTATCATAGGTGCCGGCAAGTGTTTTGGGCCCTTCAAATACAACAACTAATTTTTCATTTGGTATGCCTGTATAATGATTGATCTGTTTTTTAGCATAAGCAGTTGGCGTAATTACAAAAGCCGATCTGTTAGCCGCGGGTAAAGCTGTGTTTTTGTAGAGCCATAACCATAACTTGCTATAATTTTCGGGCATTTCAAAAAAAAACGCGTCATGAAAAACCGAGATAGTTTGATAGCCTAAATGTAGTATAGGCACTACATTATCAGTACAAAAAACAATATCGCAACGTTTAAAAAAAGCTTTTAGTGGTAATACCAGCTGTTTCCATAGCTGATAGTTTAAATGTTCAATAAGTTTCAATATTTTATTATTACCGGTGTAAACCGGTATCCAGGTATCCATAAAATGAAAATGTAATTCATCGCTCTGCATTTTTTTAAATTCTTTGCAAAGCTCTTCCAGGTAAGTAAAAGTACCGGTTTTAGCAATTTTAAGATCGCGTACATCAACTGCTATATTTAATGGGTTAGGCATATTTTAAATGGCCCCCCTGCTTTTTATAACTTTTGCAGGTACGCCTGCCACAACCGAATTAGGTGGTACTGATTTAGTAACCACACTGCCGGCTGCAATAACACAACCATCGCCAATGGTTACACCAGCCAATATAGTAACACCGCCGCCTAACCAGCAATTATTACCAATAACTGTACTTTGTTTAATAACCCCTTGTTCTTTAATAGTTAACGTCAGATCAGAAAAATTGTGGTTTTCTGAAAAAATCTGGATGTTAGGGCCGGTAATTACATCGTTACCAATGGTGATGCCGCCCTGTCCGGCTAAAAATGCCCGGGCACCAATACCTGTTCTGTCGCCAATGGTGATGCCTGAACCTTTTTGGGCAATAACTCCGGTACAAAATAAAATACAATCGCGGGCAATAGATACATTATCGCCGAAAACTATTCCATTATTTGATAAGGCATTAATACTTACATTATCATCCAGTATTAAATTTTTACCGGCAAAAATCTGGTAGGCATGTCTGACTTTTACATGTGTACCAACAAATAATAATCCGGCAGATTTTTTTAAAAAAGGTTTTAAAAAAATACCCCGTATAAGCTGAAATGATCTTACCCAGGTAACGCTAAACAGGTCGCGGCCCGAATAAGCGCTTTCCCATTTATAGTCAGGGTCATTTTTTAATTTTCTGATTATTTTTTCAATGATCATTTACCGATGATGTTTGGATTACTTTTGGTTGCATTATTATACTGATCAATAAGCCCGACAAAAACCAATTTACATAAGATACGTACGAAGATGACTCTATCTCTGATGAAAAGGTAGATACCATAAAACCAATTTTTATAAGAAATACGGTTAGGCAAACCTTTCTTTCTTTCCCTTTTAACCGGGGTATCCATTTTAAGCTTATTTTAATAAAAAGTATAAATACCAGCAGGTATAAGATCAAAGCTACTATTCCGGCTTGAACACCAATGATAATAAATTGATTTTCGCCCCCGATATTTTGATTTAAAGTAGCTCCAACTCTTCCGGATGATCCTAAGCCCAGGCCTAAAGGATGTTCGATAATGGAGGTAATACCTTCAACCCATGCCAGCAAATGCCCTATGCTTGATGGGTCGCTAAAGTCTATCGTATTTAAAATAACTGCCATTATACCACTATGCTGCTCTTCGAACTGATAAAACAGATATATAATATAAATAGCCGCTAAGCCAAAAGCAGACTGGATTACATTGACAACCAATTTTTTTTTAGTAACCAGCGCGTATACATAGATCATGAGGCAATAACTGGCCAGCGGGGCACGCGACAGCGCGAATAAAATAGATAAAAACGAAGCGCCCAAGGCAATCAGGCCAATACCATTAATATTAAACCTATTATCATCACGTGTATATAAGCCCGCAATAACAGCCAACGCGATCAATGTGCCCGCTGCATGTTCAAGCGGGTTCGTAAAAAAACTGGCAAAACGTGTGTACCCGCTGTCGGAAGTAAAGGTGGTTTGTAAACCGTAATCGCCGCTTGAGTCGAGGTTGAAAAAGTAGTAACTGTATTCAAAATAGCCGGAATGAAATTGCAAAGGGCTTTGCGCTGCTACTTCAACCAGCAATACGGCTGCTGCTGCAATGGTTAGCAGTATAAAATAGTTAAAATATTTACCGATATAAACTTTCTTTATATCCATAAAACGCCCCGCGAAATATACCACGACATAAAAGGATATACTTTTTAAAGACATTAGGCGGTTTATAAAAGCCTGCTCACCGATAGGCAAAATAGCATACAGAATTATATATAGGAAAAAAGCCAGTATCAGGTAATCAATGAGGTGAAACCTGGGCCGGTGTTTCAGGCCAAGTATATTTAAAATAAGCACACTGAGCACAAGTATTTCTTTAAAAGATTGCATAAAGGGAATGAAATCTTTTAAGCCCAGCATAAACGCGACCGACATTGCAGTAGTGTATATGGACAGGCCGAAAATCAGAAATATAAATATTCCGCTCGTGTTGCCTTTAAAAATTTCTCTTGCAGCAATAATAAATGAAATGATATAAATGAGCGGGAAAATAAACATGCTTAGCAGACAACTTTGCCGCCAAATTAGCTTTTTTGAAGTTAAAATCCATCTTCGGGCTTTTAATTAAAATGATAAGGCGTGTAACCTAACGGCAATTTGTTTTAAAACGCAATAAATTATACTTTGCGGCGCAATGATAAAACTGCTAAAACGGATAAAAAGAAACCTGCGGAAAATACAAACCGCTATACAAAAGTCGCTTGCGAAAGATATTGACCATTTGTACCAAGACTCGCCTTACAACAAGCTGATGGCTGAGCTGGATAATAAGAAGGATTTTGAAAAATATCAGGAATATACCACATTTCGCAAAGCGTTTGAAGCAAAGGTTTTAAAATTGAACTCGCCTTATGTTAGGTTGTTTGGCAAGCTATATCACTTTAACCGCTACAAAAACTTGTTCAGCCTGCGCGAAGCTTGTACCGATGATACCCGGTTAAACTCGCGGATGCGTTTTAGCCTGGAAATTGTTAAGCAATATTTTTCGAAGGCAAAATCGGTATACTTAACCGAGCATGATACCAATTATCATAAAAACTTAGCTGCCCTGGGCAAGTTTGATATTACCACAAGTATTTACAAACCCGGCGAGGCGCTGCACCAGGATTTGACCGCGCTGACCTATGCCGATAATACATTCGACCTGTGTATGTCATTCGAGGACCTGGAACATATACCTGATTACAAAGCAGTTATCAGCGAATTGTACCGCGTTACCAAACCCGGCGGCCATGTGCTGTTAAGTGCCCCGTTTATTTTAGAGAACGATAAAACCATTACCCGGGCAACTATTAACGACAAAGGAGAAATTACCTATCTGTTACCGGCAGAATATCATGGCGACCCGGTAATACCACAAGGCATATTATGTTATTATCACTTTGGCTGGGATTTGCCTGAGCGTTTCCGCGATGCGGGATTTAAGTCGGTCAAGGTTGTCACCGGTTATGATATTGATCAGTTGATATTGGATACGCTGCTATTTATCGTCGCCGAAAAATAAGGAGTGAAAGCCTTATGGCCAGATCGTGTTTTTGGGAGTAAACAAGCCTTCTTTTAATCCTTTAATAATAAAAGCCGCCTTCTCATTACGGCCGCGCAGTTTAAGGTAGGTCCACACCGCTAAATAGTACAAACCATTGTAAAATATATTGATAGGGTAAAAAACAGGTTTGCCATATCGCCTTAAAAACCAAAAATGATTGCGGCTGATATAATAATGAATAATAGGGCTTAAAAAACCTTCTTTCTTTTCTACCTGGGCTGATACACCAGCCTCATGGTACATTTTACACGAGGGCAGGTAATGCACCTCATAGCCATGCTCACGTAACCTGAAAGAAAGCTCTACATCCTCATAATACAAAAAGAATTGCTTGTTGAATAGTCCGCTCATTGTTAACGCCGAGTTGCGCAGCAGCATGCAGCAGCCGGTTACCCATTGGGCGTTTTTGTAAGTATCGCCTGGCGATGACCGTGTTTTGTCGGATACTGTTATACCCGGTACAGCATTAAATTTACCTTCGCCGTTCCAGATATTTTCCCGGTTGTGCATCCAATATATGGCGGGCTGCACCGCGGCCGCATAGGTATAATTATCCAAATGTGTGGTAAGGCAAGCGACTAAATCCTCGTCAACCTCAGTATCCGTATTCATCACCAGCGAGTAGGTATAGCCGTTTTCGATGCTATAAATTAAAGCCCGGTTATTACCCTCGGCAAAGCCCAGGTTCTCTTTGTTGTCGATATAGATCAGGTCAGGGAACTTTGTCTTTAATATAAATAGCGAACCGTCGGTCGAGCCATTATCGGCAACGATAATATCGAACAGGCTTTTATCGCAATAGCTATTTAGCGACACTATACAATTTGCCGTATGCTCGGGTGTATTCCAATTAAGCAGAATGATGGCAACCGGTTTGGGCATCTGTATAAATAATTTGTGTTGAGGCAATATTACAAAGCAACTCAACAATAAACGATATTTTTTAAAATTAAGTTAACCGAACGCCTCATTATCATACCTGACATAATTATATTAATTTTGCTGTAATCGGAAACTAAGCGTTAGCATGGCTAAAAATTACTTTTATAACTTACTGCTTACCTTAGCCAATTTATTATTCCCCATATTAAGTTTTCCGTATGTGTCGCGTGTGCTTGGGCCCGAGGGAATAGGGAAGGTACAGTTTGCCTTTTCGTTTTCACAATACTTTGCCATGATAGCCGGCTTTGGCATCCCCATTTATGGGATGAAAGAAATTGCCCGCTATAAAAACGATTTTGAGGGCCGCTCCCGTGTATTTACCGAATTAACTACCATTTATGTGTTAACCAGTATTTGCATGTCGGTGCTTTACCTGTCGGCTATTTACCTGTTCCCTTATTTTAGCGTAAACCGCGATATGTACCTGGCCGCACTGTGCATGGTGCTATTGGGCTGCACTTATATTGAGTGGGCCTATACCGGCATGGAAGAGTTTAAATCCATTGCCTTACGCTCAGTTTTATTTAAGCTGATCGGTTTGGCGCTCATGTACATCTTCATTAAAAACTCCGGCGATTTTAAGCTTTACCTATACATTATGATGTTCGCTTTTTTAGGGAACAACGTATTGAGCTTCTTTTTATTAAAAGGCAAAGTACGGTTCATTTTTGCAGGCATGCAGCTAAAAAAGCACTTAACGCCGCTGTTTTTTATTTTCGGCACTACCATAGTAGCTGTAATGGCCGATATTGATACCGTATTATTAGGCTTTCTATCTAACAACAGGTCGGTAGGTTTGTATACAGCCGCGGTGAAGCTAAGTAAGATCAGTATACCCATAGTAACCTCGATGGGCGTAATATTAATGCCCCAGATAGCTAAAGATTTTGCAGATAAAAACCTGGCAAGCGTACAGCAAACCCTCAACAAAAGTTTCAGGTTCCATGTATTTTTTGGTGTACCGATAGCCGTTGGCCTGGCGCTGCTGGCACCTGAGTTTATTACCTTATTTTCGGGTAAGGATTTTTTGGAGGCTACCAACAGCATGCGGCTGCTAGCCATGCTGCCCTTAATTATGGGTTTTGCACATTTCTTTCTGTTCCTTATCCTTGTGCCCGCCGGTAAAAACCGCGAAATGTTTGTATGTGAGGTGGTTGGTTTAATAGTAAGCCTGGGTTTAAACTTTATTTTAATACCCTTATTACAGCAGGTGGGCTCATCCATAGCCGATGTATGCTCAGAGACCATTATTACTGTATTGTATTTTTATTTCATTAACAAACACTTTTCGTTTACTTACCAGTGGTCGCTTGTGGTTAAAGCGGTGGTAAGCGCAATAATATTTGTTCCATTGATATGGCTGGTTAAAGAATTACCTTTGGCGTTGGTTTATAGGTTAGTTATTTCGATAGGTGCCTGTGGACTGGCTTATGTGACTATTCAGTTGTATGTGTTCAGGAGTAATTTTGTAGCTGAAATTACAGATTTCGTAAAAATAAAGTTCAATAAAACAGGTAAAGCCGGATAAATTATTAAATCAAATATTATTTAAATATTCTAACCTTTTATTTAAAATATAGTAAACATATTTGCCGTATATATCACACTTAAATATAGATATCTAAAATGAGTACTATCGTAATTTTCGGAGCCTCGGGTCAGTTGGGGCAGTGCATAAAAAATGTAGCTGCTTTACAGGGTGTAACCGACATTGTTTTCCCGCCAGAAACAGAAGGCAATATTTTAGATATGGAAGGTTTAGATAAGCTGTTTAAGCAACATCAACCCGCCTATGCCATTAACTGCGCGGCATATACCGCTGTTGATAAAGCCGAAGAAGACAGTGAACTTGCCGAAAAAATCAATAAAACAGGTGCCGAAAACCTGGCCATACAATGTAAGGCTCACGGCGCGGCGTTGATCCATATATCAACTGATTTTGTTTTTAAAGGTGATGTGGCCCGGCCATTAACCGAATATGACGTAGCGGCCCCAATAAGCGTATATGGCCAAACCAAGCTCGATGGCGAAAAAGCAGTTGCCGCGTTATTAAAAGAACATTTTATTGTACGCACCGGCTGGTTATATTCTGAATATGCAAACAACTTTGTTAAAACTATGCTCAAGTTGGGCAGCGAACGCGATGAACTTAAGATTATAGCCGACCAGGTAGGCACACCAACTTATGCTATTGACCTGGCAACTTTTCTGCTGCTGATCATCAGCACCCGAAGTGAGGCTTATGGTACCTACCATTACAGTAATGAAGGGGTAACTTCATGGTTTGATTTTGCCCGCGCTATATTTGATATCTCCAACACCAATATAAAAGCTATCCCTATCCGTACCGACGAATACCCTACCAAGGCCACACGCCCAAGCTATTCTGTTATGGATAAAAGCAAAGCAAAACAAACATTTAACATCGAAATACCGTATTGGCGTGATAGTTTAATCAGCTGTATAAGCAAACTTTAAAATAATATACCATAATATTTATGAAAGGAATAATATTAGCAGGCGGGTCGGGTACCAGGCTTTATCCAATAACCAGGGCAATAAGTAAACAATTAATGCCTATTTATGATAAGCCCATGATCTATTACCCCTTATCGGTACTGATGCTGGCCGGCATAAAAGATATATTGATCATCACCACACCCGAAGACAACGAAAGCTTTAAACGCTTGTTGGGCGATGGTAAAGAACTGGGCTGTAATTTTGAATACGCGGTACAGGCTGTACCAAACGGCCTGGCCCAGGCTTTTGTAATAGGTGAGCAATTTGTAGGCGCCGATAAAGTGGCCCTTGTTTTAGGTGATAATATTTTTTACGGCAGCGGCTTTAGTAAACTGGTACAAAGCTTTAATAATGTTACCGGTGGCGCTGTGTTTGCCTACCCTGTTGCCGATCCGGAGCGTTACGGTGTTGTTGAATTTGACGAGAACCTGAAAGCACTGTCTATCGAAGAAAAACCTGCTCAACCAAAATCAAACTTTGCGGTACCGGGCCTATACTTTTATGATAACTCGGTAATTGAGATAGCCAAAAACCTGCAGCCATCGCCCCGGGGCGAGTACGAAATTACAGATGTGAATAAACATTACCTGAAAGAAGGAAAACTACAGGTAGGCGTAATGGATAGGGGCACAGCCTGGTTAGATACCGGTACTTTCGATTCGTTAAGCGATGCCAGCGAGTTTGTGCGCGTAATTGAAAAACGCCAGGATACCAAAATTGGCTGTATTGAAGAGATCGCTTACCGTATGGGCTTTATTGATAAAGCACAATTAAAAGAGTTAGCTCAAAAATATATCAAAAGCGGTTACGGCGAATATTTATTAAGATTGATCAAGTAATCCATCAATCGTTTCGGGCGTAATTTCATCAGGCTTTAGCCAGTGAACACCCGCATCTTTTCTGAACCAGGTTAACTGGCGTTTGGCAAAGTTGCGGGTGTGTTGTTTTATAAGGTCGATGGCTTTATCAAGATCGGTTTTGCCATCAAAATAGTCAAACAGTTCACTGTAGCCTACCGTGTTCAGGGCATTTAAATGGCGATAGGGTATAAGCGATTTTGCTTCATCCACCAAACCCTGCTTTACCATTTCGTCAACACGCCGGTTAATACGGTCATACAACACTTCGCGCGGCATATCCAATCCAACTTTTACAACATGAAACGGGCGGTTATTAACCGTTGCTTTTCTGTAGGATGAAAAAGGATTGCCGGTGCTTCGGTAAACTTCTAAAGCCCGTATAATGCGTTGTGGGTTATTGATATCGGCCTCCGCATAAAATACCGGGTCGGCTGTTTTTAGTTCTTCCTGTAGCGGGGCAATGCCTTTATCGGCCAATTCCTGGTTAAGTTGCTCCCTGATGTTGTCGTCGGCCTGCGGAATATCATCAAAACCTTCACATATCGCTTTAATATATAGTCCCGATCCGCCAACCAGTATAACAATCTCATGAGTTTTAAAAAGCTCGTCGAGCAAGGCTAAACCTTTTTTTTCAAAATCGCCTACCGAAAAACTTTCTGTTACCGAATGTGAGCCGATAAAATAATGCTGGGCAGCGGCAAGCTCGTCCGCATCAGGCTTAGCGGTACCTACAGACATCTCGCGGAAAAATTGCCGCGAATCGGCCGAGACGATCACTGTTTTATAGTGTTGAGCCAGCTTAATAGCAACAGCAGTTTTACCCGAAGCGGTTGGGCCGGCTATTACGAGCAGGGTTTTTGTGGTCCATAGTCCATGGTCCATAGTCCATAGTTTATTGCCCATCGGCTACAGTTTTAACATAGTTTAATTTACTATGGACTATCGACTATGGACCATTGTCTTATTTAATAATCATCATGAGCCTTGCTGTCATCCTCAAAGCCTTCGTCGTCGGCAAATTCGCTGCCAAATTCGTCCTCTTCTTCTTCCTCCTCCGCACCATGGCCTTCGGCAACAGCTTCGCCGGTTTCGTCAACTTCCGAAAAATCTTCTGCATCTTCAGGATTCATGCCCATTTCGTTCAGAAAATCAAAATCGTCGCCGGTATCGGCAGTGGCCGCGGTAGCTGCGTCGGCTACGGTAACAAATTGTCTTGGCGCCTCGCCGGTTGATCTGATAATGGCCGGATAAGTAACACCCGGGGTTTCATCTAAAATGATCTTCATCAGTTCCACATGAAAATCAAACGGGCGGTCGAAATTAAAGGTATAATAAAATTTTTGATGCGGATCATCAATACGGCTGCTCAATTTTACTTTTTCCATCAAAGCTATACCTCGGTCAATCCTTTTTTGGTTTGGCAAATAAGTAATCTCTTCGCCTTTTATCCACTGGTCGTTACTGATGTAGAATGAAGAAGAAAAGTCGGGGTTATAACCTGTAGACTGATGAATTGCTTTATGAAGATCTTCGAATGTTTGTGTTGATTTTATATCTATATCTCTTGATACGTCGTCATAATCTTCAAAAGTAACCTTGAACCTGTATAGTGCCATTTTATTTGTTAGTCGTTTTTTGCGGTAAAAATAATATTTTAATTGATGATTGTGTTCGCCACAACTTTTAAGCCAATTTCTTCGCCTTTTAAAATTGTGTAGTTAATTGCTTCTGGCCGCGAGTTCGGTATTTCGCCTTCCAGTATCGCTTCGCGTATCTTATTCTTAATAATTCCCACCTCACGGCCCTCTTTTATGCCAAAAAGCTGCATAATATCGGTACCTGTTACCGGCGGCTGCCAGTTGCGTATATTATCGCGCTCTTCAACATCTTTTAATTTTTGCTGAACCAGCTCAAAATTATTGCGGTACTTTTTAACCTTGTACTCATTTTTTGTGGTGATGTCTGCTTTACACAACAGCATCAATCCTTCAATATCATCACCGGCCTCAAAAAGCAGCCTGCGAACGGCCGAGTCGGTCACAATAGACTGCGACAATACTATCGGCCTTAAATGCAGCTGAACCAGCTTTTGCACCTGTTTCATTTTTTCGTTAAGGGGCAGCTTTAGCTGCGCGAATATTTTGGGCACCATGCGGGCGCCACGATCTTCATGCCCATGAAACGTCCAGCCGTGGCCGGGTTCAAAACGTTTGGTGGCAGGCTTGGCAATATCATGCAAAATAGCAGCCCAGCGCAGCCAAAGGTCGCCGGTAGTTTCGCATATATTATCCAGCACCTGCAGGGTATGGTAAAAATTATCCTTGTGCCCCTTGCCGTTAATATAATCAACGCCATATAACGCTGTCATTTGCGGGAATATTTTATGCAGCAGCCCGGTATCAAATAAATAATTAAAACCGATAGATGGCTTGGGCGATAAGATGATCTTATTCAACTCATCCGTAATTCGCTCCTGCGATACAATGCTGATGCGGTCGGCATTATCTTTTATGGCTTGTACAGCCAATTCATCAATTTTAAAATTTAGCTGGGTAGCAAACCGGATGGCGCGCATCATGCGCAGCGGATCGTCGCTAAAAGTTTCGACCGGGTTAAGCGGTGTCCTGATCAGTTTTTGTTGCATATCATCGATGCCGTTAAACGGATCGATCAAATCACCAAAAGTATCCGGGTGCAGCGAAATAGCCAGGGCGTTAATGGTAAAATCGCGGCGTTTCTGGTCGTCCTCCAGTGTGCCGTTCTCTACAATAGGTTTTCTTGAATCCAGCCGGTATGATTCTTTGCGTGCCCCAACAAACTCAATCTCCAGGTCCTGGTATTTTAACGAGGCGGTGCCAAAGTTTTTAAATATGGCCAGTTTTACCCTTAGTTTGGCGGCAACGGCTTCGGCAAAGGCGATGCCGTTGCCAATAATTACAATATCAATATCTTTTGAGGGCCGGTTTAAAAACAGATCGCGCACAAAACCGCCAATAGCAAAAACCTGTAATTGTTGTTCGCCGGCAAGTTTTGATAGGATGGTAAAGACCGGATGTTGGAGGTGTTGTTTCATCTATAAAACCCCAAAGGGATGAGCAAAATTACGGAAATATTTTTACAGGTCTCCAGCTAATAATACCGCGCCTTACCAGTTACGTAGCAGATGAGTTTATAGGGTATTGCGGTGATGCTGCTAAGCGAAACTTGCAACGTTTTATTGTTAATATGCGTCATTATTATATATTTTCACAAATTATTTAATTAGCATATGGTGGTTTCATCGTTTAAATATCTTCGTTATAATTTTCTGGATAATATTGAAATGTTTATTTCTGAGAATGAGGCGGCCTATTTCCCTTTTCATCTGCATGATTATTTTTGTATATCGCTAATTACTAAGGGAACAGAACTGTTGCAAACCCAAAATTCAGTTTACTATGCAATAGCCGGTACTATAAGCGTTACCCAGGCTAATGAAGTACATAAGAATTGTTCGCTAAACGATTCCGGTTATAGTTATCAAACGATTTATATCAATCCGGATTTGTTAACCTATTACAATAATGGAAAAAAAGTTCCCTGCCTGGAAAGGGTTATACAAAATGAAAAGCTCGTCGTTTTATTTGGCGTCCTTTTTAAAAGTGAACAAACTACGTTTAAAGTTATTGAACAAATTATTAAAGAGTTGTTAAGGCATCAAACCAATATACTTAATAAAGAAAAACTACCATTACTTAACACGGTTGATGGTTTGATAGCATCAACCGGGATTAACCGCTTGACTTTAGACATGATGGCCAGTCATTTTTGCATAAGCAAATATCATTTCATTCGGCGGTTCAAGGAAACAAGCGGAATTACTCCGCAGGTGTATGTAGCCTTACAAAGGCTTGGAAATGCCAAAAAAATGTTATTACATGGAAAAGAAATTAAGGAGGCAGCCTTTTTAAATGGTTTTTATGATGCTACCCATTTAAATTCAGCATTTAAACGATACTTCGGTATTACTGCATCGTCTATAAAAAACAGCAATATTATACAATCTGGTTAAAAGTTTTAGAAATAGATTTACCAGCAAAATGTATGATATGAAAAAAGTCACTTTACTTGTTTTGCTGTTCTCTGCCCAATATTGTATTGCTCAATACAAGGATCAATTATCAACAAAGGTTTCTGTTGCAGTAAATACCAATCTGGAAACTTGTTTTTTTGCTGAAAAACTTGCTGTAGAACATTTAAATCATTTTGTAATTGATCACAAAGGATGGGATTATGCGCATCAACCAATAGTTTATTACGGCTTTTTGCATTTTAAATATTACTTAAATACTCCGGTTATCTTAAAGATTGCAGACTTGTTAAAACAAATAGAAAGTACTTATCATGATAACTATCCGATAATGAGTTATTTGGTTAACCAAAAAGAATTTCCGTCCAAAGGGCCTCTGTTCAATGAGTTTCCGATTGATCCTGATCATCCGGAAATGAGAGCAGTATTGGCGGAACTCACTGATAGTTTACGCAGCTTTTATCATTTGGCTAATGTAGGTGGTTTTATTAGGGAAAACGCTCCGTTTTATCAAGGTGCGCTAAAGGAAGTTGAGAAAGATATAGATGTTCCTTCTTTCCCTGCATTGGAAAAATGGTATGGCAAAACATTTCCCCAATATCAAATCTATTTAGCACCTGCTATGCCAATAACAAAAGGCGAAGACAATTATCGTGGGGTAGGGCCAAAGATTGTATCAAACAAAGGTATTATACCCGCTATGATAATGAGTTCGGATCAAATGTTACCACTGAAGCCCAACCTGACGTTATACACTCACTTTGGATTTGATAATCCCGATATTACTCACCTTTTGACTAAACATGAAATTGGACACTCTTTTGTCAATCCTATTCTTGAAAAATATGCATCTCAAATTAAAAGCGACTCAGCATTATTTACTCCTGAGTTAAAACAGCTACTTGCGCCTCATGCTATTAATAATTGGTACGTATGCGTGATAGAACATTTGGTACGGTTGGCTGAAATCCGCACGGCCGTATCAATGAAAGATTTTAAAGAAGCTGAACGTTTACGTAAACTGCATATTCACGATTATAATTGTGTGCTAATTCCACTGCTTGAAACAAAAGTCAGTGAATACGAGCATAACCGAAATAAATACCCGGATTTTGAAAGCTATCTCCCACAACTTGTTTCTTACCTGCATTCTTTAACTCCTTCAATAATAAATGAACAGATTAAAATTTTTAAATAAATTTATTATTGGTGTACTTTGATATCATTTTGTTTATTAAGCTTTGATTATTATACTTTTGGTTTGTAAATCCACTTGTTTTTACAAGAAACCCATATACTATGAATAGTATTATTGCTTTTAACTTTATCAGATCATCGAGCTTATTTATTTTATGCTTTTGCCTGTTTGCATCAATCGCTTTTAGTCAATCGCCCAATAACACCGCTTACATTGCCAAATTTAAAGGCGACCGCGCCGCCGCGGTATGCTACAGTTTTGACGATGGTATAAAAGACCAATATGATATTACCTATCCCATGTTTAAAAAGTATGGTTTTACGGCTACCTTTTTTGTAATACCCTCACAACTGATGAATGATTATAACCAGCGTCCGGCCGATAAGAAATATGATAACCGGGTGGATTGGAAGCAGCTGAAAGAAATGGCGGCTTATGGGATAGAAATAGCTAACCACAGCTGGACACACAGCAAACAACTTACCACATTGAACGACCAGCAACTGGCCGACGAAATTAACAAAGCCGATAGCGCCATAGCGGCTAACATTGGCAAACGGCCGCTAACCTTTGCTTACCCCTGGAATGCTTTTAACGCGCATACACAGGCTGCCGTGCTTAAAAAGCATATCGCTTCGCGCGAGTTTCAGTTTGGTATTGGTTCCCGGTTTAAAACAGAAGATGGTAACAAGTGGATAGATGGGCTGATAGCCAAAAAGGAATGGGGCATCACCATGGCACACGCTATGGTAAAAGGTTTTGATACCCTGAAAAGCCCTGCCGTGCTCGATGAGCATTTAAAGTATGTTAAGCAACACGAAAACCAGATATGGGTAACCACCTTTGAGCACCTGACCAAATACCGTATTGAACGCGATAGCGCAACACTAACTACAACTCAAAAAGGTAGTCATATCACCATTAAAATAAACAATACGCTACCCAATTTATATGATGAACCGCTTACGTTAGTGGCAACTGTGCCGGCATCAGCAAAATCTGTTAAGGCTATGCAAGGCGGTAAACAGTTGCCAATAAGTCGTAATGCTGATAGGGTGATGATAGATGCAGATGCTTTGCCGGGTAGGCAGAATGTAATTATTGATTGGAAGTAGGATAAGAGTGCAATATAGTACCAATGCAGGGTCCTCTTCGAGAGACCCTGCAAGGACAAAGTGTTGCAGCAGATATAAATGGCCAAGTGCGGTTCCCCTCTTGAGAGGGGTGTAGGGGTGTGTTAGCGAGCGTTCAGACACACCCCTGCAGCCGCACCGCCAAACGCGCCCCCTCTCAAGAGGGGAACTGGATTTTTTTGTTTCCGCGGGGTCTTCCAACGGAGACCCCGCGAGTGCAGTGACGAAAAACTAAAAGATTATTGTCATTTCGAACGAGGTACGGGAGAGAAATCTTATACGTCATTCAAATAGATTAGCAAGGTGTATAAGATTTCTCCCGCTTGTCGAAATGACAAGTTGCAAAAAAGTGTTTCATTTTGTTTCAGGTGTTTTTTCAAAACACTGACTGTCAGTAAATTATAAAAAATACTGTTTCAGGTGTTTCATCTGTTTCACCTTTTTGTGAAACACTACACCACCATTACCGGCGTATAAACTCGAACTGCCCGTTAGGCGCGAGCTTCATGATGGTTGATGGGTTCTTGATTTCCATGCTGTGCTGGTCAAGGTCGACCACATAGTCAACACCATCAATAATCTCCTGATCAACCTGCGCAAAATACTGCGGCGATGCCTTGCCGCTAATGTTAGCCGATGTAGAAACTAATGGCCTGCGTAAGCGCTGAATAATCCCCTGGCTAAACGGATGCGAAGTAACCCGAATGCCTACGCTGCCATCAGCGGCTATCAAGGCCGGCGATATATTCCTGGCGCCGGGTATGATGAGGGTAAGCGGATTTTCGGCATACTCTATCAATTGATAGGCTATCTCAGGTACCTCCTGAACGTAACTGGCCAACTTGTTGTCGCTATCCAGCAAAATGATCATGCTCTTGGATTCTTCACGTTGCTTAAGGCGGTATATCTTTTTCACCGCTTCGGTGTTGGCCGCGTCGCAGCCTATGCCCCAAATGGTATCGGTAGGGTAAAGAATGATGCCGCCTTCCTGTATTACTTTAAAAGCGTTGGCAATTTCGTCTCTAAGCATGTTGTATAGATTGATATAGCTGCATTAGTTGTGCAGCCAGTTCATATTCGTCAAATTTAGTGGCATAGGCTAAACCCTGTTCGCGCATATTTTGTGCAAGGCCGGGGTTGTTGAGTATGCTGTTTATCTTTTCGGCAAGGTCGGCCTCGTTATCCGGATCGGTGTACAAACTGCCCGGTCCGCCGGCTTCCTCTAAACAGGTACCGGTTGCCGCAATCACAGGCGTACCGCTACTAATGGCCTCTAAAACCGGTATGCCAAAACCCTCGTACCGTGATGGGTAAACAAATACCGGGGCCGACTGATAAATAGCCGGCAGATCGGCAAACTCCGCATTATGAATAAATATAATACGATCGGTCAGGTTGTTATCGGCAATGTATTGTTTTATGGTATCCAGGTATTGGGTAGGCTTGCCTACAACAACCAGCGGTATCGCTTCTATAAAGGGCAGCGCTTTGATTAACAATAGCAGATTTTTACGTTCCTCAATAGTCCCTACGTTTAATATAAATTTTGATGGTATACCGTATTTGGTGCAGATCACTTGTTTTTGCCTGTCATCTATCTGCGCGTTAAACGAAGGGTCGCATCCCTGGTATAATACCTCTATTTTTTTGGGGTCGATGTTCAGCAGTTCAACAACGTCATCCTTGGTTTTCTGACTAATGGCGATCACCTTATCGGCAACGCTGCAGGCCTTCTTTACCTTCAAGCCGTATATGGCACGGTTTATACGGCCAAACTGCTCGGGCATGCGCATAAATATCAGATCATGCACCGTCACTACCGATTTAACCCCGCTTTGCCTGATGCCTAATGGCAGCTCGTGGCTAAGCCCATGATAAATCTCGATATGGTCGCGCACCAGGTCATCAACAATACTATTACTGCGCCACCACGATTTGATGAGTTTGCCCTGCGGGGTAACGGTATGAATATTCTTGAACGGGTTTAAAAAACCCAGCCTGGAGTTCGGTTTAATCTCAGGCGTGTACAGCACATAGGTGTTTTCAGGATAATGCTGAGCCATAGTCTTAATTAACCACCGGCTGTAATTACCCAGGCCGGTGTTATTTAAAAAAGCCCGCTTAGCATCGTATCCTATCTGCATTTTCGTTATTTGGTTATTGAGTTATTAAGTTACTATCAATAGCTTAATAACTCAATAATTTACATTGCTTCTTTTGCTTTTTTTAAATAAGATATATAACCATTTAGCATTTTAAGGCATTGATTGTGACCGGTCCTGAAAATTTCAAGGTCCCCTGTTTTTATATACCCACAATCTAAGGCACAAATTAAATGATCAAGCGTTTCATTTAATGAGCCTCTTGCTGTTCTGCAAAATTGAATATTTTCCTGATGATGAAATCGCCCAAACCCTTCAGCAATATTTGCAATAACTGAACGCGATGAGCGTATAATTTGATCAGTTAGTTTGTATTTTTCACTATCAGGAAAGGTGCTTGTCAGTTTTAATATATCATTTCTAAAGACACGGGCTGTTTTCCAAACCTCTAATTCTTCAAAAGAATTCATATATCATTTTCTAACTAACAACAACCAATAACTTATTAACTCAATAACTGTGCACCAAACTACACGGCTACGTTATTCTCCCTTAAAGCATCATTCAATGATGTCTTTTTATCGGTCGATTCTTTGCGCTTGCCGATGATTAGGGCACATGGCACCTGGAAATCGCCGGCAGGGAATTTTTTGGTATATGAACCCGGAATAACAACCGAACGTGCCGGTACCATTCCTTTATATTCAACCGGGCTGCTGCCGGTAACATCAATAATTTTGGTTGATGCAGTTAGTACTACATTGGCACCTAAAACTACTTCACTTTCCAGGTGTACGCCTTCAACAACAATAGCGCGCGAACCTAAAAAGCAGTTATCTTCAATAATAACCGGGGCCGCCTGTACTGGCTCTAACACACCGCCAATACCAACACCACCACTTAAGTGAACATGCTTGCCAATTTGCGCGCATGAGCCAACAGTTGCCCAGGTATCAACCATAGTGCCTTCGTCAACATAAGCGCCAATATTTACATACGATGGCATCATGATCACGCCTTTTGCCAAATGCGCGCCATAACGTGCAATAGCATGAGGCACTACACGCACGCCGGTTGCTTTGTAGTCGGTTTTTAATTTCATTTTATCATGAAATACAAAAGGGCCAACTTCAATTTCTTCCATCGAGCGGATAGGGAAGTAAAGAATAACGGCTTTCTTTATCCAGTCGTTAGTATGCCAGCGGGTGCCTATTAGTTCGGCAACACGCATTTCGCCTTTATCTAACCGCTCAATAACGGTTTCAATGGCGTTACAATATTCGTTCTCGGTTAACAGGGTCCTGTCTTCCCAGGCCTGCTCGATCATTTTTTTAAGGTCTTGCATTGATAAATTTAAACTTTCGACAAATTAAAGAATTTTTAAGCAGATTGTTCACATGTGCTTAACGCGGATGTAAAAAAGGCCTCACCCAAACCCCTCTTTCCGCCGAAGGCGAAGAGAGGGTGGTACAGCTAAGCGTAGACCGGGTGAGTAAATACCCCGGCATTTATTAATTTTGCATTTAATTATGCCTGAAAAAGAAAAACTCCGGATAGATAAATACCTGTGGGCCATCCGCCTGTTTAAAACCCGTACGCTGGCATCAGATGCCTGCAAGGCAGGCCGTGTAAAGCTGGATGGAAACAACATTAAACCATCGCACGAAGTGAGATTAGGCGAAGTTTACCAGGTAGCCAAGGGCCCTGACCGTAAAGTTATACGTGTTGTTGGTTTGTTAGAGAACCGCGTAGATGCTAAAACCGCGGTTGGTTTTTATGAAGACATTACCCCCGTTGAGCAAACACACGCATTCAAATCCCTGTTCCATGCCCCGGTACTAAAACGCGACCGCGGCACCGGCCGCCCCACCAAACGCGACAGGCGGGAAATTGATGAGTTGAAGGATGATTTTTTTGAGAAGGGGGAATAAGCCCCCTCTAAATCTCCCCCGGAAGGGGAGACTTTTTTATAAAGCCCTCCCTACCGGGGAGGGTTTGGGAGGGGCTAATAATCCGTCCTACTTTCGCTTTCGCTCCAAAGTTTAAAAACGCCTAAGGCATCGTCGCGCATGAGTTGGGTGTGTGCCAGTTTGCGTTTTTCCATGGGCAGGTCAAGTTCCTGGTAAATAAAATGATCATCGAAGCCAATCGTGGCGGCATCGGCTTTGGTGTTTGCGTAATAAATTTTATCTATACGTGCCCAGTAAATAGCACCCAGACACATGGGGCAGGGCTCGCAGCTGGTGTAGATCACACAGCCCGCTAAGTTAAACGTATTCAACTCCTGGCAGGCCAGGCGTATGGCCGATACTTCGGCATGTGCGGTGGGGTCGTTAGTGAGTACAACCTTGTTGGCGCTGCGGGCTACCACCATGCCGTCTTTCACTATCACGGCGCCAAACGGGCCACCCTGTCCTTCTTTTACATTGTATTCGGACAGGTCGATCGCCATCCGCATAAATTTTTCGTGGTTATCCATATTGCAGAATTAAGAATTAGAGCCAGGAATCAACTTGACTCTTAAAAGAAAAACCCCAACTACACGCTGAGGTTTTATATATTTAATTAAAAGCATCCGCACATCTGCATATTTGCAAATCTGCATGGCTAATCTATTTTTTATCTTTTGCGTAAGCCTCGTTCATTCTTTTAAGCACGTCGGCAGTTACATCCAGGCTTGGGTCAACAAATAATACACCCGGTGCAGCTTTTGAGTAGGTTAATACCAGTTTATAGCCTTTTTCTTTCGCGTATGTTTTAGCAAAATCGGATAATTTATCATACAGTTTGCCGGTTTCAGTACCTTGTTCGTTTTGAAACTGTGCAGAAGCATTTTGCTGGTATTGGTCCAGTTCTTGTTTTTCGCGTTGTAAGCGTTGCTCAGTGGCCTGGCGTTTGTCGGCAGGTAAAGTAGCTACCTCTTTCTGATAGTCGGCCACTTCACGTTGAAATGCCTGACCTTTTGTTGCCAGGTCGGCCTGTGCGGCTTTACCTTTATCGCCCAGGCGTTTGCTCATATCCTTTGCATAATCGTATTTGCTTAGCAGGGTATCAGAGTTTATATATACTGTGGTTTCTTTATTGTCTGATGGTGATGATGCAGCTGTGGTTGGGGCGCTGGCCGATTTGTTATTGTTACAAGCTGCCAAACTGCCTGCAACCAATAAACCTAAACTGATCTTTGTAAAAATTGAACCTGTGGTTTTCATTTAAAATTGTTTTGTTTTTGATGATCATGATGGTTCTGTTATTAAAAAAGGCCCATCATTTTTTAATAAAAATTTTCACAAATATAAACTTTCATCACAAGTATCCTAATTAATAAAAATGCTTGTTCACATCACTCTATTTTATCCACAAATGACAAATAAATGGAGCAAAATGAGTACTTTTGTGAGTTATTGTTTTAACCCAAATATGAGCGAAGAAAATCAGGACAAATCGAATTACTCTGCAGATAATATACAGGTTTTAGAAGGATTAGAGGCGGTACGCAAGCGCCCATCCATGTACATTGGTGATACAGGCGTAAAAGGCCTTCACCACTTAGTGTACGAAGTTGTTGACAACTCTATCGACGAGGCTTTAGCCGGATATTGCGACACCATAAACGTTACCATCCATAAAGGCAATTCCATTACCGTAGTTGATAACGGCCGTGGTATACCAACAGGCATTACTACAAAAGAAAAAGTATCGGCATTACAAATTGTAATGACTGTTTTACACGCCGGTGGTAAATTTGATAAAGATACCTACAAAGTATCAGGTGGTTTGCACGGTGTGGGTGTAAGTTGCGTTAACGCGCTGTCAACCCATATGAAAACGGTTGTTGAACGTGAGGGGAAGATATTTACACAGGAATACGCGCAAGGCAAACCTTTATTTGAGGTAAAAGAAATTGGCGTATCGCAACGTACAGGTACAACCCAAACTTTCCAGCCCGACCCGGAAATATTTACTTTAACCACCGAATATAAATTCGACACATTGGCGGCGCGTTTACGCGAGCTGGCTTATTTAAATAAAGGCATACGCCTTACTCTTACAGACGAGCGCGAACCAAACGAGGATGGAAGTTTTGTAACAGAAGAATTTTATTCGGAAGGTGGCTTAAGCGAATTTGTTAAGTTTTTGGATGGTACCCGTACATCCATCATACCCGAGCCAATTTATGTAGATGGTATTAAACAAGGAATACCTGTTGAACTGGCCCTGCAGTATAATGATACCTATTCAGAAAACGTACACTCGTACGTAAATAATATTAACACTATTGAAGGTGGTACGCACGTTGCAGGTTTCCGCAGGGGGCTTACCCGCACCTTAAAAAGCTATGCCGATAAAGAAGGCTTACTTAAAAATCTGAAAGTTGAAATTACCGGTGATGATTTCCGTGAAGGGTTGACCGCCGTAATTTCGGTAAAAGTACAGGAACCGCAGTTTGAGGGTCAAACCAAGGGCAAGCTGGGTAACAACGAGGTGATGGGCGCGGTTGATATGGCCGTAGGCGAAATATTAGGCAACTATTTGGAAGAACATCCAAAAGAGGCCCGCATGATTGTAAACAAAGTGGTATTGGCTGCTACAGCCCGCGCTGCTGCCCGTAAGGCCCGCGAATTAGTACAACGTAAAAGCGTAATGAGCGGCTCAGGTTTACCAGGCAAACTTTCGGATTGTGCCAATAGCGACCCTGCTTTATGCGAGCTATACCTTGTCGAAGGTGACTCGGCGGGTGGTACTGCCAAACAGGGCCGTAACCGGGAGTATCAGGCTATTTTGCCTTTAAGAGGTAAAATACTGAACGTGGAGAAAGCCATGGAGCATAAAATTTATGAGAACGAAGAGATAAAGAACATGTTTACCGGCCTGGGTGTAAGCCGCGGCACACCTGAAGATGATAAGGCACTTAACCTTACCAAGCTTCGTTACCATAAAATTGTGATCATGACGGATGCCGACGTTGACGGATCGCACATTACAACACTGATCTTAACTTTCTTCTTCCGTTACATGAAGGAACTGATAGAGGCCGGTTATGTATACATTGCATCGCCGCCACTGTACCAGGTTAAAAAAGGTAAAGAGTTTGAATACTGCTGGAACGACGAGCAGCGCGACGCGGCCATACAAAAGTTAAAAGGCGCCGGTAAAGAAGACAGTGTACACGTACAACGTTACAAAGGTTTGGGCGAGATGAACGCGGAGCAGTTATGGGAAACCACCATGGACCCGGCCCGTCGTACTCTTAAACAAGCCAGCATTGAAAATGCTGCCGAGTGCGATCATACCTTTTCGATGTTGATGGGCGACGAGGTTGCACCACGCCGTGCGTTTATTGAAAAGAACGCGAAATACGCGCGAATCGATACCTAATAGATTTCGGATTTCGGAAGTTCGATTTTGGAATTATATAATATAGAGAGACGCAATAGCTTGCGTCTCTTTTTTTGTTTTATGGATTTTTATTGTAAATAAAATAGCTCATTTTCAGACGCTTACAAAAATACAACTGTTTTTCCAATTATATAACTGAAAAAACAGTTGTAAAACTGAAAAATTAGTTATAAGTTTGGTTTATGGAAGATTTAACAAAAACCGAAGAACGCATTATGCAGATTTTATGGAAACTGAAAAGGGGTTTCGTAAAAGATATTATTGACGCCATGCCTGATGAGCCCAAGCCGCCTTACAATACCATTTCATCGGTAGTGCGCCTGCTGGAAACCAAGGGCTTTGTAGACTATAAGGCTTACGGAAAAACGCACGAATATTTCCCGGTAATAACTAAAGGCGAGTATCGCAAGGCATCGGTAAAAAAAATGCTTTCGGGTTATTTTGATAACTCGGCCGAGAGTCTTTTTTCATTCATGCTAAAAGAGAACCAGTTAAGTGATGAGGATATAAAAAAAATCAAAGACATTATTGCTAAAAACAAATAGTTATGAGCACACTGATTTACTTGCTGCAGGTAAGTGCATGCATCGCCATATTTTATGGCTTTTATTACTTTCTGTTAAACAGGCTTACCTTTTTTACCATAAACCGGTATTACCTGTTGGGTACCTTGCTGTTAAGCTTTGTTATCCCGTTGCTTACTATACATGTGCATCAGCAGGAAAATTACCCAACGGTAGTGCAGCAGGTGGTGCATGTTAACCAACTGCAAAACGAGCCGGCGGTAACGTATGTTGCCTCAATTAAAAAAGTGGCGGTAAAACAACAACCTGTTAACTGGCTACAGGTATTAAAAGTGTTCTATTTATTAGCCGCAGTAGGTTTCTTGCTACATCTTATTGGCGCGTTGCTTAACTTTTTTACAAAAGTGCGCCATAGCAAAATTGATAGGGTGGGTAAGGTTAATATTTTGCGAGGTAATAAAAAGCTGAACAACGGCTCGTTTTTAAATTACATTTTTTTGAATGATGATGAATTAAGCGCCGAAGAAATGGAGCAGATTATCGCACACGAAATGTTGCATGTTAAGCTGTTGCACTCTGTCGACAGGATCGTTGCTAAATTGATTCAGATCATATTATGGTTCAATCCGTTTGTGTATTTATACGCCCGTTCAATAGAAGAGAATCACGAATTTGAGGTGGACCGTGAAGTAGCCCGCTCAACCGATAAAAGTAATTATGCCGATCTGCTGTTGCATCTGTCCATTGCCCGGCAGGGTATGCTGTACCATAGCTTTAGTAAGGTGCCGCTTAAAAAACGTATTGCCATGTTGTTTAACAAACCATCGGCCCGGGTAAAGCGCGTGGTTTATGTATTAATACTTCCGGTGGTGATGATAAGTTGCCTTGCATTTGCCAGGTTAAAAAATGATGATGCTAAATCGCCTGATAAAAAACTTTACAGTGTGATTGAAGGGATAGATAAACTGGGTAAAAACCCTGTGGTAGAAATTGATGGAAAAAAATATCCAAAATCTATTTTGTACAAAATTAGCTGGAATTGCATAGAACGATCAGAAATATACGAGCCGGATAATTATAAAACTCTTAAAAGCAAAGGCATTGATATTAAACAATGGGAAAACGGGCATGTAAGTATCACCACCAAAGAACACAAGATCACTTACCAGACCGCTATTGAAAAAGAGAATTTGGTAAGAGAGGATGCTATACCAAAATCGCAATTATATGCACGCCTTAAAATCAAAACAGAGAAGGGGTATAGCGAAGAGGTTATTGTACATGTTAATAACGAAATCAGGGCCAGGGCTGGTATAGACGCGGGGAACAAAGCATTGTTTCTGATAGGTGACAAACGATATGATGAGGGACAAATGAACAAATTGCCGGTATCAGTTATACAATCATTATCGGGTATGAGTAAGGTAGGTGGCTATGGTGATTTCCCCAAGATAGATACAAAAGGATATGAGGTGATTTTTAGGCTTCAAACAAAAAAAGAAGCGACAGCCGATAGTATTAAATATCAACAAAAAATGCATTATACCCCTGCTCAGCGAATAGAAATTGAAAAGCAAGGCAAAGTGGCTGAAGCATATAATAAAACACCTGATGCGAAATATAAAGAACAATTAGCGCATAACATAATGGGCCAAACTGTAAACATGAAAGTAACTGGTAATTACGTTGATAAGCTTTCAAAATTTCAGGGTATTAATGTTGAATATAAAGGGTATAATTATCTGATAAAAAGCAATTACGGGCAGGAAAAAGCTTTAAATAGCATGCTTAAACCCGGCGATGTGGTTACTATAAAAGTGTTTAGTACAGCTTGGCGCGAGGAGATGCCGGTAATAATTAGCCCAGCATTTGTTATCAAGAACGATAAAAAGATATTTCAGTTAGCCGAGGCTGATAAAATTCCTGATTATCCGTTTTTATACGAAGCCAATAAAGTGCGCTTTGCCGAAGGGCAGATAAGCCATATTACCAATTACCCAAATGGCAAGTGGAAAACAGCTTTATTTGAAACCGTTAACGGCTATAAATTTAATCTTAGTTTCAAGCCTGATGCTTCTGATCTGGAAAGCATTAAAGAAGACGACCACGTACGCCTGCGCTTTGTGCACGAAGTTAAAACCGGCGCCAAACGGTACGCCATAAGTGATTGGGTATCAATAACCACCAATATGCGCGATTATGGTGTGAAAAACCCGGAGTGGTTTTTTAAATTTTATGAAGCTGCTCAAACCAATGTGAAAGTGAAAGGGGTTGCTAAATCACCTGTTAAAAAACAGTACAGCACAATTGCTGGTTTAGAAAAATTAGGAAATAACCCGATGGTATTGATTGATGACAAACCTTATCCTGCCGGTATTTTATATCAAATAAGTCCATCTTGTATAAAAAGAAAATCTGTTTTTT
>DATJJI010000114.1:0-8759 GCA_035492275.1 Mucilaginibacter sp. | reverse complement strand
GATAGATAAGACTATTGCTGGTCTTTTTCTTCTTCCCAATAAATGGTATTCAAAAAAACAGCATTCCTGGTAGCTACTTCGGCTTTCACTTTTTCCAGTTCAGTTTTTATGTCGGCTTCGCTTTTATCTCCTTTTATGGTTTGATGATGGATGACATTACCCGTTTTACTGTTTATAAATTTAAAATGCCTGGCTTCGGTGCTCATATATTACTTATTGTAATAACTAAACACGCTAAACGCAAAATAGTTTGAATAGGCTATTAATCAGCATCTTTAATATTGTATACCAAAGCCACAACAAGCGCGCCCAATAACGATATCAGCCCAAACGACCAGCGCAACCCCGCGGCCTGGGCTATAAAGCCAATAAACGGCGGCACTATTAAAAAACCCAGGTAACCGATAGATGATATGGAGGCCAGCGCCGAGCCCCTGCTCATGGTGGTTGATTTACCGGCCATCTGGAATACCATAGGCACAATGCATGATACCCCCAACCCTACCAATATAAACCCAAAGCCAGCCGTAAGCTGAAATGGAAACAATACCGATAACAACAATCCGCATAAAATAAATATGCCGCTAAACCTTAAAATATTTTTGATGCCGAAGCGGTTTACCGCCGCGTCGCCCACAAAACGGCCCAGGGTCATGGCAATCATGTAAACCACAAAACCTTCGGTAGCGCTTTGCTTGGATATATGGATCACTTTTTCGAAGTAGATGCCACTCCAGTCGTACATGGTATTTTCGCAAGCCATAGAGGCAAAGCAGATGAGTGAAAAATTGATCAGTGATTTTTCGGGCAGGGTAAACAGCTTCTTTTCGGGTTGCGGAACAGGTTCCTGGTATATGGTGCCCGATATGAACCATAAAGAAAATATGATGAGCACAATGCTTACCCCCAGCAAATGATAAGCGGTACCAACATTATAGTACACCATGAAGTAGCCACCTGCCGCGCCCGCAAATCCCGCCAGGCTCCATATCCCGTGAAACATGGCCATGATAGACCGATCGTACAAAGACTGCACACCTACCGCCTGCGCGTTGGTTGATATATTGAACAGATTGCGCGATACGCCAAAACAAAATAGCGCCAACACCAATTGCCATACCGTTGTGCTAAAGCCAATAAAACCTAATACGATGCTGAAAAACAAACAGCCAAACAGCATGATACGCCTGCTGCTATAATTACTCAGCAATCGGCCGGTTATAGGCAAGGTTAGTATTAAGCCGATAGGCATGGCAAATAATATACCGCCCAACTGCGCCTCGTTTAAATGAAGCTGATGTTGTATAGTAGGTATACGCGAGGCCCATGAAGAATATCCAAACCCTGACAAGAAGAAAAATACAGCGTTGGCAATGCGCAGTTGTCGGGGCGAACGGTTAGAGGATCTGTTAGTGGTGAACAAGGTGTAAAATTAACAAAACCCATGTCATTTTTAAAATATCAACACCAAAGTCCCACTAATAATAAGTGCAGCCGCAATACCGGTTTTCAATGATATGGTTTCCCCCAAAAACACAGCAGCTAATATGATAGCCAGCGCTACGCTCAACTTATCAACCGGCGCTACCTGCGATACTTTTCCCAGTTGCAGCGCTTTGAAATAACAGATCCATGATAGCCCAGTTGCGCAGCCTGACAGGATAAGGAATGTCCAGTTTTGGCGCGTAAGGCTGACGATGGTATTATTGCTGCCTTTTACAAACACAATGGCCCAGGCCAGTATGATGATCACCACCGTACGTATAGCGGTAGCCAGGTCGGTATCAACCCCCTTTATGCCAATTTTTGCAAAGATGGCTGTTAGGGCCGCGAAAAGCGCCGACAGCAAAGCGTATATCCACCACATAATGATTTGTTTATTGTTGAGTAAAACTTAAAGATCGTCAACAAATCTGTATAAAACTTGTTGCGTAACACACAAAATTAATACAGAATTATAAACTATTTTAGCTGAATATATTTCGCTATTTGTATACCGCATGAGATGGTTTTTCTGCATTCTTCTTTTATTGATCACCTGCACGGCCTCGCTGGCACAAACCTACACCCTTGACCATTACCTGGAGCTTGCCAGAAGTAACAGCCCCCTGCTTAAAGATCTGCGTAACCAGATAGCTTCGAATCAACTGGACAGCCTGCGCCTGCGCGCCGGGTTGAAACCACAAGTCGCGGTTAATAGCGGGGGGTTATACGCACCGGTTATAAACGGTTACGGTTATGCCCCGGCCATTACCAATGAGCATACTTTAAACGGATTGGTTGGTGTTAATCAAGCCATTGTAGGCAGTAAAAATGTGAATGAGCAGATAGCCACTATTACTTTACAATCGCAGTCGGTAGCCAATACAACTAAAATATCTGAGCAGGATTTGAGAAAATCGGTCACCGGGCAATACATTACCGCGTATGGCAGCCTGCAGCAATTTAATTTCAATAAAGAGATTGTTGAGCTGTTGCAAAAAGAGGATGATGTGCTAAAAAAATTAACGCGCGCAAACGTTTACCGTCAAAGCGATTATCTTTCGTTTTTAGTCACTCTAAAACAGGCACAATTGCAACTGGCGCAATCAAGAGCGCAATATAAAAACGATTATGCCACGCTCAATTACCTGGCCGGCATAACCGATACCGCCATGGCGAGCCTTACTAAACCCGATATCAGAAAAACGCAGCGCACCGACCCAACCGCCAGTATATTCTTTAATCAGTTTAAAACGGATAGCTTAAAACTGCTCAATACCCGCCGCCTGCTTGATTTTACTTATAAACCCAAAATAAACGCGTTGGCCGATGCCGGTTTTAATACCGACTTCACCGGCTCGGAATATAAAAATTTTGGCCTGAGCGTGGGCTTTACCCTCTCCATTCCACTTTATGATGGCGGACAACGTAAGCTACAATACAAAAAACTGAATCTGGAGGAAGAAACGCGCCAAAATTATAAGGCCTTTTTTGATGTACAGTACCGACAGCAGCTGGCGCAGCTTAACCAGCAGATAGCCGAAAACGATGCCTTACTGGCCCAGGTTACCGATCAGATGAAATATATTGAAAGCCTGATAAAGGTTGACACCCAGCTCATGCAAACCGGCGACCTCAAAATTGCCGACCTGATACTGGCCATAAACAATTACCTGGCTGTAAAAAACCTGTTTACGCAAACCACCATAAGTGGCTTACAATTAACTAATCAGTTAAATTACTGGAACAAATAATTATGAAGCTATTGATCGTAAAATATTCCTGCTTTGCTTTGAGCATCTTGCTGTTGCTATCGGCCTGTAAGGGCAATGAAAAATCTGCCGGCGACGATGAAGCAAAGGTTGACGTGCAAACTCCGGTTACCGTAACCGCCGTTAACGACAGCACGCTAACTGATTATACCAACCTGAACGCCACATCGGTATTTCAGCAAAAAAACTATGTAAAGGCTAACGCCAACGGCTATTTACAAAGTGTAAAAACACAGATAGGCCAGTATGTAAACAAGGGGCAATTGCTGTTCACAATAAAAACCAAAGAAGCCGAAAGCATTGGCAATACCATCAATATTTTAGATACCACATTTAAATTTTCGGGTGTTAACCGTATTAAAGCTTCGGAGCATGGTTACATCACCCAGCTCAACCATCAAACCGGCGATTATGTGCAGGATGGCGAACAACTGGCCGTAATAAGCGACCGCGCCAGCTTTGCCTTTATCATGCAATTACCTTATGAAATGCGGTCGACCGTAAAAAACAACCAAACCGTACAGCTTACCCTGCCGGATGGCCGAAAAATAAATGGCACCATTGCCTCATTTATGCCTGCTGTTGATACCGCTGCACAAACCCAGGGCGTGGTCATTAAAATAAACGCGGATAATACCATCCCCGAAAACCTGGTAGCTAAGGCCCGGATAGTAAGAACATCTAAATCAAATACACAATCGCTGCCAAAAACTGCCGTGTTATCCAACGAAACACAAACCGATTTTTGGGTAATGAAATTGATTAACCCTACAACCGCGGTTAAAGTAGCCGTTACCAAGGGCATTGATGTGGGCGACCGGGTGGAGATATTAACCCCTAAATTTTCGCCTGATGACCAAATAGTAGTAACCGGCAATTATGGTTTAACCGATACCGCAAAGGTTAAAATTGTTAAACCATGATAAAAACCGACCGCTACTTTTTTATCACACATAAAAAGCCCTTAGCGCTGGTGCTGGCTATGTTGATAGCCGGGGGCATTTTTGCGTACACCAAACTGCAAACTTCGCTCTTCCCGGAAATTACTTTCCCAAAGATCAAGATCATTGCCGACGAGGGTTTGCAGCCGGTTGATAAAATGATGGTGACGGTGACCAAGCCGCTGGAGAACGCGGTAAAACAAGTACCCGATCTGCAAATTGTGCGCAGCACCACCAGTCGCGGCAGCTGCGAGATATCGGCCTTTATGAGTTGGGGGGCCGATATGGACCTGAGTCAGCAACGCATCCAATCAGCCATTGACCAGATCAAAAATGAATTGCCTGCCGATGTAAATATCGATGTGCAAAAAATGAACCCCTCCATTTTGCCGGTAAGCGGATACACCCTGGAGAGCCATAACCGGACGCCTATCGAGCTGCGGCAGCTGGCTACCTATACCATCAAACCTTTTTTATCGCAAGTTGATGGGGTTTCAGAGATCAGGATAATTGGTGGGAAACTAAAAGAATACTGGCTGGTATTAAACCGCCAAAAAATGAGCACGCTGGGCGTTACGCCCGATGTGATAAGCAATGCGCTGGCGCAAACCAACTTTGTAAAATCGGGCGGGTATTTGTCTGACTACAAGATGCTGTACCTCACCGTTACCGATGCTACCATAGCTACCAAAACGCAGCTGGAAAACATGATCATCAGCAATGACCGTAAGCGGGTTATCCAGCTAAAAGATATTGCCGATGTACAGATAAATGAAGGGATAGAATACACCCGCATCAATGCCAACGGGCACGATGGTGTTTTAATAGCCGTTATTAAACAGCCCAACGCCAACCTGGTATCGCTATCGGCAGCCATGGCTGATAAGGTAACAGAACTGCAAAAACTATTGCCTGCCGATGTCACCATAAAGCCCTACTACATCCAGGCCGATTTTGTAAACGATTCGATAAAAAGTGTAAGCGATTGCCTTTGGATAGGTTTGCTGCTGGCTATTATAGTAGCCGTTATATTTTTACGGTCATTTAAAGCAAGTTTAACCATACTCATTACCATACCTGTAACATTGGGGCTCACGCTTATTGTGCTGTATGGCATTGGTTATACCTTCAACATCATGACGCTGGGTGCTATTGCCGCAGCCATAGGGTTAATTATTGATGATGCGATTGTAGTGGTTGAGCAGATACACCGCACCCATGAGGAACATCCCGGCGAACTAACCAGCAAACTGATCAAGAAAGCCATCGATTATTTGTTCCCGGCCATGATAGGGTCATCCATTAGTACCATTGTTATTTTTATACCCTTTTTATTGATGACGGGTGTGGCTGGTGCCTATTTCCAGGTGCTGACCAATACCATGATCATTACCCTGGTATGTTCGTTTTTTGTTACCTGGGTAGGTTTGCCCGTAGTTTATTTACTACTTACGCCTAAACCCAAATTTGCTGATCTGCAAAAAGCAAAAAAAGAAAAGCCGCATCGGCTGCCAAAACAAAAATGGGTTGCGTGGTTCATTTTACGGCCGTGGTTAGCTGCCGTGATAGTTATCGGGTTGATAGCTGTTATTGTAATTATACCATCCACATTAAAAACAGGTTTTTTGCCTGATATTGATGAAGGCAGTATTGTATTGGATTACAGCTCGCCTCCCGGCACATCGTTAGAAGAAACCGACCGGATGCTGCGCGAGGTAGAAAAAATAATTGTAAAACAGCCCGAGGTGCAGGCTTACTCGCGCCGCACGGGTACGCAAATGGGTTTCTTTATCACCGAGCCTAACCGCGGCGATTACCTGATACAACTCAAAAAATCGCGCGACAAAACAACCGATGAAGTGATCAGCGATCTGCGTAAAAAAATAGCATCTACCCAACCAGCGCTGGTTATTGATTTTGGCCAGGTAATAACCGATATGCTGGGCGACCTGACCACCACTGCCGAGCCTATCGAAGTAAAAGTTTATGGCGATGATCAGCAAAAATTGCAGGCGCTATCAAAACAGGTAGCCGCCGCGCTATCATCAGTAAAAGGTACGGCCGATGTTTTTGACGGAATCGTCATAGCCGGCCCCTCGGTAAGTATTGTGCCCGATTATGATAAACTGGCGCAATACAATATTACCCCTGCCAACCTGCAATCGCAAACACAAACCGCATTGGCGGGTAGCACTGTGGGTAATTTGTTTGACAAGCAGCAACTATCAACCATACGTATGGTATACCCGGGCAACCGCTCGCTTAGTATAGCCGGCGTAAAGGAGCTGAATATATTTTTACCCAAAGGCCAGATGATCCCGATAAGCCGCCTGGCAACCGTTGAGCTAAAACCGGGTGACGCTGAAATTAACCGGGAAAACCTGCAGTCGATGGGTGTTGTAAGCGCGCGCTTAGAGGGCAGCGACCTGGGTACGGTAATGCCCGCCATTAAAAAAGCGGTTGCCGAAAAGGTTAATCTGCCACAAGGCTATCATATTGAGTACGGTGGTGCCGATGCCGAGCAGCAGCAATCGTTTAAGGAGCTTTTATATATACTAATAACCGCCAGCTTACTGGTGTTTGGGGTGATATTATTCCTGTTCAAGCAATTCAGGATAGCCATATTAATTTTAGCTATCTCGATACTGGGCACGGCAGGCAGTTTATTGGCGTTGTTTGTTACCGGCACCCCGCTAAACGTAGGCAGCTATACGGGTTTGATCATGATCGTTGGTATTATTGGCGAGAACGCCATTTTCACCTTTCTGCAATTTAAACAAAGTGTGCTGGATGGCAGCAAGGCTGACGAGGCTATCATCTATTCCATATCCACCCGCTTGCGCCCTAAATTAATGACGGCGCTGGGTGCTATTATTGCCTTAATGCCGCTGGCATTGGGTATTGGCGCGGGCGCGCAGTTGCATCAGCCTTTAGCAATCGCGGTTATCGGCGGCTTTTTAGCGGCTCTGCCTTTGCTGTTAATTGTATTGCCGAGCATGTTACGTATCCTATATCGCAAAGGCGATGTAGACCCACATGCCAATCATCATCATGAAACTGTATAAGTACAAGCTTGCTACAGAATTAAATTTTATTTTTAAATAAAAAACAAACGGGTGTCATGCTGAGCCCGTCGAAGCATGCGGGCAAGCCTTACGCGCACCCTTCGACAAAGCTCAGGGTGACAACGCTCAAAACTATTACTATCATGAAAAAGACCTTTTTAACCATTGCCGCATTACTCGCCATCAGCTTCACCTACGCGCAAACTTATGTGCTTGATAAAACCATTCCCCTGCCCGGTGATGGCGGTTACGATTATTTATCGATAGATAAAGTAAACAACCGTTTATATGTATCGCACGGCACAGCCGTAAACGTGATAGACCTGGGTACCGAGCAAGTGGTTGGCATAATAGATAATATGAAAGGCGTGCATGGTATCGCCATTGATAATAAAACTAACCGCGGTTTTATAAGCGATGGCAGGGCCAACGCGACGGTAGCATTTGATCTGAAAACTTTAAAAACTATAGCTACTATCCCCTTAGATGCCAAAGGGCCTGACGCGATCATGTACGATCCGTTTTCGGACCGTGTGTATAGTTTTAACGGCGAAAGCAATAATTCATCAGTCATTGATCCGAATATCTTAAAACAGGTAGGCACAATAGCTTTAGGCGGTGGCCCCGAGTTTGCAGTGAGCGATGGAAAAGGTAAAATATACAATAACTTGGAAGACAAGAACAGCCTGAACGTAATTGACACTAAAACCATGAAGGTGATCAAAAACTTCCCGCTGGCACCGGGTGGTGGGCCTACCGGTATAGCGTTGGATGAAAAAACCAACCGTGCGTTTTCTGTATGCCGCGAAAATAAAGGTATGGAAGTGGTAAATATCACTTCAGGTAAAGTAGTGGCTACCTTACCTATTGGTGCCGGTGTCGACGCGGTGGCGTTTGATCCGGAAACCAAACTGATATTTTGCTCGAATGGTGACGGCACCACGACCATCATCAAACAGCAATCGGCCGATCAATATACTGTGGTTCAAACCCTAAGCACACAAAACCGCGCGAAGACCTTAGCGCTGGATACCAAGACCCATAAAATTTACCTGAGCGTAGCCACATTTGAAGGGGCTACACGCAAGGTTGTTCCTAATTCATTCAAAGTTTTAGTTTATAAACAACAATAAAAATTTTATAACTTATATGTAAAATTTTATAATTATTATTGGAGAATTGAGTTTATATAAGTAAGTGAACTTCCCCTGGTTGGCTTAGATTAGTGATTCTTCAAAAAAATTTATGACAAAAAAGACCGATTTTATCTACTCGCAGGTTTCTGAACCGCATCGCGTTCGTACAAAACAAATTTTAAAACAGTTCCCCAACCTGCGGAACCTTATTGGCAAAAACCCTAATACCATATTTGCCATAATCGGCCTGGTAGCATTTCAGGTGGGGTTGGCCTGGGTACTGCGCGACCAATCGTGGTGGTTTGTGTTTGGAGCCGCTTACCTGTTAGGCGCCTTTGCAGATCATGCCCTGTTTGTAATGAT
>DATJJI010000113.1:0-6128 GCA_035492275.1 Mucilaginibacter sp. | reverse complement strand
GATCACCTCTACCTGTTTTAAATCCAGCGGCGCGATCTGCAATAAACCCAAACCGCCGGAAAAGCCCGAATATAAGGGAAAACCATCGCGGATGATCTGCGTGTATTTGCCGTCCAGCCCCTGAATGCGGATACTGGAATTACCGCTGGTCGCCGAGGTTTGCTGTGTCTGGATGCCGGTACTTTCCGCCAGAAGCATACGAATGTCGCCGGGTTTCATATTACCCTTTTCATCCAGCTCATCACCGGAGATCACCTCGACACGGGTAGGTATATTGGCTATCGTCCGGCTGCTGCGTGTTGCGCCGATCACGACCGCATCCAATTCCTGGCCTTCGCCTTTACCTGCGGGTTCCAATAAGATCAGCATAGATGTGGTCTGCGTTAAAGGAAAAGTGAGCGTATCCAGTCGGGTTTCGTAACCGATATAACTAAATTTAATTACCTGTTTTCCGGATGGAATATTTTTAAGAGTTACGATGCCGGAAGTATCGGATGATGCTCCAAAATTCGTCCCTGTGAGAAAAGCCGTAGCGCCAATCAATACTTCGTCTGTTTTGGCGTCTTTAATAAAAGCTCTAAAAATATTTTGAGAATAAGCGAAGGAAGTATAAAGCAGTGCTATGAAAAGCACAGTAATTTTTTTCATGAAATATCGAATTAAGTTAATACAAAAGTTTAGCCTGTGGCTGATAGGTATTAACTTAACTTTGGAGGTTGCCAGATGGCGAGTGTTATCTTTTCAAAAAATGGAGTGCGGTAATAAGAGGTGTGTTTAATGTGTATCTTAACGGGCACATAACCTTGAAATGTGGATGGCTTTGAAATTATAAAACCCACACACGAACCACAGGTGAAAAAGGGAGAACAACCGGAACATTCTTTGTCTTTTTCTGGAGCCTTACTAGTGGCTTTACTGGCAGTGTTTTGTATTTGGCAATCTTTATCCGTGCAGCAAGGTTTTGCTGAAAGGATAAGTACATAAACCGACAAAAGCAGACAAAATAACTTCACATTGGCAAAAATAGATTTTTATGTTACTTCTTGCAATCTCTTAAAATCTATTTATATCGCTATTATTTGCCTTGCTTGCCGGTGTACGATCGATTGGCCTAAGCTGCCGGTTTTCAAAAATATAAGTGGTATTACGGTTAGCCAGCCAATCGATCAGCTTGACAATGCCTAGATAATTTAAAGCCATACCTAACGGTAAGCCGATCAACCAGTCGGTCATACGGGTAGCCGAGTCGGCAAGGATGATGTCATAATACCATATGGCAATAGGTAAAAATAATACAATGCCGGTAATCATACCCGGATTGTACCAGGTTTTACCTTTCACATTAAATAGAATCGTATGCGCAAAGAAATTACCCAGGGAAATCAGTACGGTGGCAATACCCAACCATTTGAACTGATCGCCAAAAAGGGCGGCAAACAAATAAACAATCCAGCCCATTATGACATTAACGATGAGGGACGTTTGCGCATTTAATGGATAGCGGTCGGGCTGGCTACTTTTGTACATGGCCGAGTTGACCATGCCAGGAAAATAGCCAGGGTAACGGTACTCTTCCAGTTGATGGATAAACAACGATGTTAGGCTTAACCACAAGATGATTTGTTGTGTGGTCATCACCTTAAAACTTGTGGCGAGGTAAGTAACAACGACCAAAGCCAGCAGTCCGCCCAAGTCAAACCAGTGTTTGCGTAATAAATTCATCAGGTATTTTTTAGCCACCAAATTAAATTTAATAGCCGATCATAACCTTTTAATCAGATCAAGTTTCGTCATTACTTTTTAAAACAAAATTTTCATAGTCTTACTTACGCGATAGGCTTTATGGCAATGCCTTATTAATTGCCTCTGTAATGATGCTGTCATCTATATCATCAAGATAAGTACGGGTTTGAAGTTGAGTTTCATGTCCCATCGCTTCTTGAATAATCTTGATATCTACATTCGCCTCATTTAAATGGCTGGCAAAACCATGGCGTAAAGCATTTGAAGTGAAAGATTTCTCCCAGCCTACAGCCTGAGCCATAGCAGAAATATCCTCATTAAAGTCTTTCAATGCAGAATCTATCCGCGTATCTATTTTTCTGGCGGTATCATGTTCTTGCATTAAGAAGGGGAAGATATGGCCTGAGTCTGATTGTTCAGGATAATCCATAAATAGTTTAATTACTTTTACAGCATTCGAGTGAAGTTCAAAATCATAACTCCTCTTGTTTTTTGAACGTGTATAAACTATACCATTGTTTTTGAAATCTGTCCACTTCAGTTTTAACATATCGTTAAAATTCATTCCTCTTGCATAATACATGAATTGCATAAGTAAATAGGAGCGATACATCCTTGTGTTGGGGGGAAACTTTAACTTTTGTATTCTTTTCCAATAATCAGATTTAATGGAGCGCTTTTTAGTCCGAATCCTCTTATATGCCTTAAATTTGATGAACTGTTTAGGATGATGATTTTTTGTGACGAGGCCATCCAAGATAGCCATATTCCAGATTCGGTAATAAGTTCTTAAATAGTTGCTCTTGGTAGATTCTGAAGTATTACGAGAAATTTGCTCTTCATAAGCTTCATGATCATCTTTAGTAAAAGCCAGGAACAATTTATCTTTATCCTTCAGAAGCTTTTTAACGGTTAAGCGGCAATTATGAAAAACATTGGCATAACCGGGATTATTAGCCGCCTCATATTTATTTATTACCATTTGCATGTAAGCCATAATTTTATTTGGCCGATCTGAAGAAGAAGAAGCTAATTTAAAGCTTTGTGATAACCTGTTTTTTATCTCGATTGCAGTAACAAGTCTGCCATCCTTTTCAGCTAATTTTATTTCAAAGTCTATGTCTTCTATTAATTTGTCGATATGGATGGCCAGCTCTTTAAATTTTGGATGGCTCAATTTAGGATATGCTTTTTCCGTATCCCAATCTTCTTTTGAACTACTAAACCCGGTAGCCATGAGTGTATGAGCGCGGTTTTGAGTCATTCTGACGAGTACTGCATATTCACCGGCAATCAAATCCCGTTCATTTGCTTTTATTTCCTTATAAGTCCAGAGAATAGGTTTAATCGAAATCTTCATAGGAAAATTGTTTTGGCTAAAACTTGGTCAAAACAAAAGTAAGCAAAAACAATTTAAAATTACAAATTAACTCGATTTAAAAAAGTCTTAAAATGCTGATATTTAGCGTATTTAAATAAATTTTGTCTTATTTTAAATTACTTCATTCACCCATGGCATGCAAGAGGTCATCGGTTCGACTCCGATATTCTCCACAACCTTTCCGTAAAATCCGCCGAATTTCGTACGAAATCGGCGGATTTTCTTTTTCATCACTCAAGATTACTCAAACTTACGGTATTTTTTACCTTCCCGGCCGAGGTTTTATGACCGATAGCCGCCATAATCCACCGAGAACGATTGCGTAGTTTTGTTTCTTTTTTTGTGACAAATAGTAATATCTTCATTACGCCAAGCCTCAATAATTATGAAAAAAAAAGCTTTACACGCCCAAATCGCTATTAATATTACGGCAAGATACTTAGGAATTTTAGCCATAATAAATAAAAGGAGTTGTATACAAGTTTTATTCAAAACCTTTTCAAATTGTGTTGCCGTGTTACTGGCTTTTACACTCCCTGCAATTGCACAAACAAACATTAACGAAAAAGGTAGCCTGGATATCACGGGGCCCTATCGCGTAGTTGAGAACTGGTTTAAACCGGGCATCGAACAATGGAACCAGCCCATAACCGGCGTGGCGATTGATAATCCGAGCCGGGTATTTGTTGTTTCAACAGGGCAGCAACTTACAGAACCGGGGTCACTAATTATCGGGCCTGATGGCGCTACATTAAACGTTGTAAAGCATTTTACACCGGTACCTGTTCCAATAGCGCATCCTACTCATGAGCATTTAATCTTGGTATTGAATGCAGACGGCAAGGTTGTTGAAGATTGGAGCCAGTGGAATAATGAGCTTATGCTCCCCCACAGCGTCATAATAAATCCGCACGACCCTGAGCGACATGTGTGGGTGGTAGACCGAGAGGGAGATCAAATACTCGAATTCACCAATGATGGTAAGAAACTGGTACTTCGCATTGGCGAAAAAGGCATAGCGGGCACAGACCACAACCATTTTAACTGGCCGTCATCTATGTTGTTCATGCCCGACGGGGCTTTTTACGTAACGGATGGCTATAATAATACTCGCGTAGTGAAATTTGATAAAAACGGAAAGTATTTGATGGAATGGGGAACCAAAGGCGATAAACCGGGGCAATTTAATTTAGTTCACGACATCGCTGTTGATTCGCAACACCGCATTTATGTTGCTGACCGGGGTAACAACCGGGTCCAGATATTTAGTGAAACCGGAAAGTTTATTGACCAATGGCCGAACATTCTTAATCCGAGTCATTTTTTGATGATGCGGGACGGTACGTTGTGGCTTATTTCGGGAGCCGGTAATCGGATTGCTAAGTTCGACCTAAGCGGTAAACTTATTACTTATTGGGGAACGTTTGGCCGCGAAGCCGGTAATTTCAATGACCCCCATACAATTGATGTCGACTCGGCGGGCAATCTTTACATCGTTGAAGTTTTTAACAACCGCCTCGAAAAATTTGTTCCGCGTGAAGGTGCCGATAAGTCGCGTCTCGTAGGGGAAAAATTCATCCTAACCAAATAATGCTACATGAAAAAATTAGCCTTTATTACTTTGCTGTTTTTCAGTATGGTATCCTTAATTAATGCACAGGATATTAAAACTATACTCTTATACCCAAAAGATATACCTAATTCAAAACCAACTCCTGCCAATTATGTGGAGACCAATGATAAAGGCTGGGTAACCAAGGTAAGCATACCTGTACTTGTACCCTATTTTGCCGCTAAGCCTACCGGAACCGCTGTAATTATTATTCCGGGAGGTAGTTATGCCGGTGTATCAATGGAAAATGAAGGCGCCAACATAGCGCAGGCTTTTAATAAAATTGGAGTGACGGCGTTTGTACTGAAATTTCGTTTAACGAGCGACAAAATTATGCTGGATAAAACCATTGCTCCCCTACAGGATGCACAAACGGCTATACTAATTGTACGCAATCGTGCTGCTGAATGGGGAATTAATCCAGCTAAAATTGGTTTAGTAGGTTTTTCCGGAGGAGGGCATCTAGCTGCAACCGCAGGCACTCACTTCGATAAAGCTGTTATAGCCAATAAAGACAACATTAGCCTGCGCCCCGACTTTATGATATTGGCTTACCCGGTGATCAGTTTTGAAGATGGCATTACTCATGTAGGAACCCGCGAAGGGTTGCTAGGTAAAAACCCTACATCACAACAAGTAGAATTGTATAGTAATGAAAAACAAGTTACCGCAAATACGCCGCCTACTTTTTTAGTACACGCTCAGGATGATAACGCGGTGCCTGTACAAAACAGCCTGGTGTTTTACGATGCGCTATCAAAAGCGAAAGTTAAAGCCGAAATGCATATTTACCAGTCGGGCGGACATGGCTTTGGCCTGAATAACAAAAAAAGCAACGAGCACTGGTTTGACTGGTGCGCCAGTTGGCTTCAGGCTAACGGATTTTAAATTAACTCATCATGAAAACTTTTACTAAAACAATTAATCTGCCGTTACTCTACATTTTATTGTTGGGAATTATCCACGTTAATGGGCAAAGTTTACCGGCAGTACCCTTTACCGGCGAAAAAACCAGCTGGCACGGCTTTGACCGCTATGATTTTATTATGGACGGCGAAACGCTGGCCATTACGCCTTATAAATCGCCGGTTGATGAAAAAGATGGCGTACGCGACCCTGAAAAAGGGCAACGTCGCTGCATCATTGTGGTACCCAAGCACGCGGCGCCGGGCAATCCATGGTCTTGGCGGGCGGTATACTGGAATCATCAACCCCAAACCGAGGTAGAATTGCTTAACCGTGGTTTTTATGTAGCCTATATTTCAGCAACAGCCATTTTAAAGCCGGGCAGGCAATGGGATGCCTGGTACGATTTTTTAACGCAAAAGCATAATCTGTCGCCAAAACCGGGTTTTATTGGTATGAGCCGCGGTGGCGAGTACGAATATATAT
>DATJJI010000112.1:0-6874 GCA_035492275.1 Mucilaginibacter sp. | reverse complement strand
TGATAAGGTTTAGGTTGAAAATCCCCAAGCAGCGAGTGCAAGGGGATTTTCTTTTTTTGTGGGGAATCCGGAAAGCAGAAAGAAGTTGAAATTTATTTCAATTTTTTATATAAAAAATCGCACGTTTTAAATTATTGTTTTTAGTTTAGCGCAATAAACCTATTCACAAAGTGAAAAATTATTTCTCAAAACCTATTGCATTTAAATTACTTTTTTCGTTTGTTTTAATATTTACTGCTGTTGTTATACACAGTTGCAGGAAAGATGGCAAAACCGACTCTCAACCTGCTCCGGTACTAATAGCGGCAAAGTCTTGGTATGAGAGTGCTTACCCAATTAACAATAGCACTAGTGGTAAGTTAGTAAATCAAAGCATGGAAGGTGGCTATGACTTAAGCCAATTAATAAAACCTGATTGGCAGCATGCGGTAACTTATATCAGCGACAATAAAAACGTGATTGAAATGCCTGTTGATCCTGCCGCTAAATTTACTTCTACTTTTAAAATTGGCAACAAGTCACTAAATAAAGCTTATAGCCGCAGTTATTATCTATTAATGAATGAAGGCAAAAAATATGACGCATACATCTTGACGATAGTCGCCGATTCGGCTTACGTAAAAAATGATTTAAGTAAGTTAGCTCGTAATACATACCGCAAACAAGACGCTGATTTTAGCGGCTTAGCGCTTTACTTTACGCCAAAAGGAAATTATTTGGGAGGATATGCTTATAAAGACGGACAATTGGTTAAGCCAGAAACAACAACACAGCAAACCGGAAGTCAACACATACAAAGCACTGATTATAGTAGTTTGAAACCAAACGCAATGGTAGTCACATGTAAAGATTGGTATCAACAAGGCATAATCACAAATCCGGATGGAAGTATTACAACTACCACACCTTGGGTATATATAGGAACTACATGTACGAGCTATGATGATGGTACAAGCACAAATGACGGAAGTAATCCCGGAAATGGTACCGGAGGAAGTGCACATCCCCCAGGTGGCGGCAGTTCATCGCCATCTACAACACCCCCGCCATGCCCAGCAGGTAGTTCTTCAGGCTCACAGGTGACGCCGCCTTGTATACCATCTGCTCCATTGGTAGACGCTGAACCAATTAATAAACGAAAGTTAATTGTAGATTACATGCCGCTACCAAGCCAAACAAACTGTTCGATAAATGTACCGGCGGCTCCCTGCTCAGCGAACATTACGAACGACTTGACGGGATGTAATAAAAATGTTGTCAATCAACTTACAAACAAAGACCTATCGGGCCAAATTAGAGATATTCTTCAGAACGATTTTAATACCAATGACAAGGTGAATTTGCATTTTATTGAAAGTACTAATACTGGCGGCAAACCCGCCGCCACTGTGGTGACGAAAACCTCGACGGCCGTGAATGTAGAAATAAGAGTAAATACTAGTATTTTGCCATCTGATGCCTCACAAGATTACAAGGCATCAATTGTAATTCATGAAATAATACATGGGTATTTGAACTATAAAGGTATTGATGAAAACAATCAACTAAAGCAGCATATGGATATCGCGCATAACTATATCAATAGTATCGTTGCAGTACTTCAACAAGCATTTGGAACAGATCCTGAGAATGCTAAAGCCTTGGCATTTGGCGGTTTAAGTGATTTTGCTACCAAATATCCAGCTGAGTATAACCAATTGCTTAGTGACAACAGCCTCACAGAAGGCAAAAGAAGCAGTGACACGGAATTTGAACGCGCGGGCATTACAGGAAAACCGTGCAGTTAGTCTATATAATTTATGAAAAAGATATTTTTATTGATACCAATTTTCTTGTTATTCTCGTCGTTATCTTTTGCTCAGGCCAATGCAAAAGATAGCGTAATTAGAAGCTTTGATGAGCTTGGGCTTGCTTTGATCAATAACTATTCTCCTAACGCAGATTCAGTTAAAAATAATTGTTGGGAGGGATGTGTATTTATTCGTTTTAACATTAACGATAAAGAGCAGTTTGTAAATATTGCATATACTTCAAGTACTCCGATATTTATAAAAAATGGTATCGCTCACGCGATAGAAGGGATAAATAAAAGGCGGGTAAATATTGTAGGTCTAAAAAGCACAATCGGAAAGACATATATTTTACCTTTCATTGTCGTAAATCGTGATGGGTGCGGCTTTATGTCGGGCTGGGAAGATTCAAGTTATAAGCCAGATGAAAAAATAACCAAACGGCAACTGGATTACCATCAGTCAACCCATTCAATAGGTAATATTATAAATTTTACCGATGGTAAAAAATCAGATTTAATTGATTGTGTTTTGCTTGCGCCTGTAAGTACGCCTGTTGTAATGTATTAACTTGATGCTGTTTTTATAGCAGAGCGTTGGCACTTTCCAAGTTTGTCTCCAAAATTCTTATCTTCCCGGATTAATAGCTCCCGGAGTTATCTGGAGCACCCAAGTGTTAGAATGACCCTCAAACAACAGCTACACAATCAGTGCCTTAATTATGTCGAAAGCCGGATGGCTGCCGCTCAGCAGGCAATTGATGATGCGCAGAAAGCTTCAACCGATGATACCAAGAGCAGCGCGGGCGATAAATACGAAACCGGGCGTGAAATGATGCAGCAGGAAACCGACCGGAACATGGCGCAACTTAATGAAGCAAATAAATTAAAAGTTGCGCTAAACAAAATAAGTACTAACGCTGTTACAGCTAAAGCGGAACCCGGGAGTGTTGTGTTAACGGATAACGGCAATTTTTACATAGCAGTAAGTGCAGGTGTGTTAAATATCGGGAATGAGCGATATTTTGCCATATCGCCCTCATCGCCAATTGGTTTGAAGCTTTTAGGGCAAAAAGAAGGCGAAATGTTTAAGTTGAACGACAAAACCTATCAAATAAAACAGGTTATTTAATGTATTTTTAAAATAAGTTGTGTGTATTTGTAAATAGTTGCAGTAAGTATAAAATATCTATTGCTATATTTGATGTTAATAAAAAGACGGTAAGCAAACAAAACGCCGTTATAAATTAAATTTTTGATGAACATATTCGTAGGAAGTCTTCCTTTTTCGTTAGGGGAAGCCGATTTAAAAGAGCTTTTCGAAGCGTATGGTGAAGTTACCACTGTAAAAATTATCAACGACAGGGAAACCGGAAGAAGCAAAGGCTTCGGATTTGTCGAGATGTCAGACGACGAGGCTGCCCAAAAGGCAATTTCAGGCTTAAATGGTGCTGACGTTAAAGGCAGGTCGATTGCCGTTAGCCAGGCGGAAGAAAAGAAACGCGACGACCGCAGAGGCGGCGGCGGCGGTTATGGCGGCAACCGCGGTGGCGGTGGTGGCTATGGCGGCGGCGGCAACCGTGGCGGTGGCGGCGGCTACTCAAGGGACAACAACCGCGGCGGCGGTGGTGGCGGCCGTTGGCAGTAAAAATATAAAGTAAAAAGCCCGGCTGTATGTTTGGGCTTTTACTCTCACAACTACCTGTGTGAGCAAATCTGATTGCATTGCTTTTAGTCCTTTCGGCCTTTCAGTGACTTGCCTTTGATTTTTGTTTGCTAAACCTTATTGCCCTGTGAATTGAAGAAATTTCCGGAGTGTTATTTCTATTGCTTACACTCAACCTCGGGTACCTTATAAACTACAGGGCGCCGTTTTCTTCATTTTACGCCAATCCTTAGTCCCTACAATCACACTACACAATTTCTCTTTTTTTAAACTTTCCGCTTAATTTTAAAAAGTGGCCGGGCTTTTTGTAATTATAACATAAACGATACATGAAAATTTAAATAATACCGCCTATATTTATCAGTAGTTATAGCTAACCTGATTAAATCCTTTACAATGTCGCAGCCAAAACGTCTCCTGTCAATTGATGTGCTCCGGGCAATCAATATGTTTTTCATGATATTTGTTAACGACCTCAGCGGAGTAAGCCACGTGCCCGGGTGGATCGACCATGTAAAAGGCTGGGAAGACGGCATGCATTTCGCCGATACCATATTCCCCTTATTTCTTTTTATTGCCGGTTTATCCATTCCGCTTGCCATTGGCCGGCGGCTTGAAAAAGGAGATTCATTTAAAACTATAGCAGGTTATATCATATTGCGTTCATTCGCGCTTATAGTAATGGGTTTTTTTCATGTAAACATGGAAGAATACAGTAAGCAAGCCTTGCTGCCCGAGCCGGTATGGGAATTACTGCTCACAACCAGCTTCTTTTTAATATGGCTGGATTATCCCGAAACAATGGCCAAAGCGAGGCGCTATACCTTTATGGGTATCGGTATAGCTATACTGGTTGTACTTGGTATATTGTATAAAGGCGTTTCAGACGAAGGTACACGCTGGCTGGAGCCATCGTGGTGGGGCATACTGGGCCTGATAGGTTGGGCTTATCTGGTTTGCGCCGGTGTTTACCTGCTGGTGAAAGGTAATTTTACATTGTTGGTTATTTCCCTGGCGCTATTGGTATTGGTAAACCTTATTTCGCACGGTGGCGCATACCTCATGTTCCGCGAAAAAATTTACAGGCTTAGCATTTGGGTAATTAAAGACGGCTCATGTGCCGCCTTAATGATGTTCGGCGTGGTAACGTCGATGCTTTATTCAAAGCTTATTGCAAAGGGCAGCTACAAACGTTTGTGGCCGGTATTTACTTTTTTGGGAGCAGCGCTTATAGCGTTAGGTTTCCTGGTGCGGCCATATACACAGGGCATATCTAAAATACATTCAACACCGGCATGGATCTTCCTGTGCACCGGCATCGGCGTAATTCTATTCGAGATATTCATTTTTCTAGTTGATGTAAAAGGCAAAGTAAACTGGTTTAAAATTATAAAGCCTGCCGGTACCAGCACATTAACATGTTATCTCATCCCTTATTACCTGGTTGCGTTAATGTCTTTAGTACATTTCAGATACCCGCGCTTTTTTGACGAAGGCACTGGCGGTATCATTCGGTCATTCGCTATTTCATTTATTGTAATTTTAATTACCGCTGTGCTGGAGAAAAGAAGGCTAAGGTTAAAGATATAAAGCTACGCGGCGAGGTTTCACGAATTAATTGAAAGGACTAATAGCAGGAATTGATCGGGAAGCGTTACGGATAGTTAAACGACCACCAGTGCTTATTCGTGTAATTCGGGGCAATTCATGAAAATTAGTGATAGTTATTAAAAAGAAATAGCCGCTTTACGCGGCTATTTGGCAAAAAAAAAGAGGAAGCGGGCGCTTTCTCTTTTTGTAGTAACTGACCTCATTATTCATCATAAAGAACTAATTGGTTAGGACGAAAATAATAATTACACAAATATATAATCTACAAAGTTAATAGACTAATTTTTTAACGATTTTTAACAAAAAAAATGCATTTTTCTTTCAAGACATATTAACAACGATTAATTTATTAACATTTATACTATTGTTACATACCTTTTGAATCATTTTTGACCTTAATTATATAGTATTAAACCATAAGTGGTTATTTTTCAATAAAACTGGTATAAACGGGTTCATATCAGTATAAAATCAATGGAAACCGGTATTTTTACTTTAAAAAACAAACCAGACTTGAAGCTCAAACTTTTACCCGTCTTCTGCCTTTTAACACTGCAAATTTTCGCCCAAAAGAAAAATAGCAATTATCAATATCATATCCATCGTGCCACTTCGCCTATACACATTGACGGAGTAATGGATGAGCCTGCCTGGCAAAGCGCCGAATCTGCTAAGGATTTCTTTATGGTTTTGCCGATGGACACCAGCAAGGCCAAAGTGCCAACCGAGGTGCGCATGGCTTATGATGATAAAAACATTTACATTATTGCCATTTGCTATAAGGTAAACAACAAGGCCAGCATGGTTGAATCGCTGAAGCGTGATTTTAGCTTTGTGAAGAATGATAACTTCATCTTCTTTATGGATACGTATAACGACCTTACCAACGGATACTCCTTCGGGGCGAATGCGGCCGGAGGGGAGTGGGATGGTACGATGTATGAAGGAGGTAAGGTAGATTTGAACTGGACGAATAAGTGGGAATCATCTGTAAAGGATTATCCCGATAAATATATTTTCGAGGCCTCGATACCTTTTAAGGCTATCCGTTATAAAAAAGGTGTGTCAGAATGGGGGATAAACTTTAGCCGGAATGATTTGCGGACGACCGAAAAATCCAGCTGGACGCCTATACCACGACAATTCCCAACCGCATCTCTTGCTTATACAGGCACGCTGGTTTGGGATAATCCCCCGCCAGACCCGGGACAAAACATTTCGCTGATCCCATACCTGCTTACCGGCGTTACCAAAGACTATGCCAACCATAAGGACGCAGCTTTTCATGTTGAGGCGGGTGGCGATGCAAAAATAGCCGTATCATCAGCCTTAAATCTCGACCTCACCATTCACCCGGATTTTTCGCAAGTGGATGCAGATAAGCAGGTCACTAACCTGAGCCGCTATGAACTCTTCTACCCCGAAACCCGCCAGTTCTTTTTAGAGAACGGCGACCAGTTCAATAACTTTGGCTACGCATCTATCCGGCCGTTTTTCTCGCGGAGGATCGGCCTGACATCAAACATTATTGCTGGTGCGCGCCTTAGCGGAAAGCTGGACCCTAACTGGCGCATAGGGGTGATGGATATGCAAACCAACAGCAATGCGGATAATGGCGTTCCGGCACAAAACTTTACCATGATCGCGCTGCAGCGTAAGGTATTCACCCGGTCAAACATTGGATTCCTATTTGTAAACAAGGAGTCGTTTAACTATCCGCCGGGTGCACTGCTTACAGGTGCAAATGCAAAATACAATAGTAACATTGGCCTGGAATACAACCTGGCGTCGGCTGATAACCTGTTTAC
>DATJJI010000111.1:0-5132 GCA_035492275.1 Mucilaginibacter sp. | reverse complement strand
TACGAATATATATGGGCAACCAGCCACCCGGACAAAATTTCAAGCATATACGCTGATAACCCAGGCGGCCCGGACATGGAGCTGGTGATGAACACCGGAAAACTGGCTTTGAACGATGTGCCTATTTTGCAGATCGGTGGCACCATTGACCCAGCTTATGGCCAGTATGCTTCGGCCATTGAAGGGATATATCATCAATTAGGCGGCCGTATATCAACCATGATAAAAGAAGGTTATTGCCACCATCCACATAGCCTTATCAACCCTAAGCCTATTGCCGATTTTATTGAAAGCAGCTTCTACTCAAAAAAGGATCTGCCCTCATTTGTGAGCAGCCTGGCCCGGTATCGAAAAATGTATTATTATAGCCTGGCTACATCATACACCTGGTATGCTGATGAACAGGTGAATATTACTACACGCGGCGCGCTTTTCAGTCCATGTTATGAACGTTATGAAATATACCTGCCAAAGGTGCAGGGATTTAGTAATGTTATTGTGCCTAAAAAACCCGCACCGGGTAATCCCTGGATATTTCGTGCAGATTACGTGCAGCGGGATGCCGTAGTAGACCAGGAATTACTTGCAAAGGGATATTATATTGTTACTGCCGCAACGCCTTATACTGACGGCCCTTCGCATGCCGACTGGGACGCTATTTATACTTATTTAACCGCCCACGGCTTCGCTAAAAAAGCTGTGATTGAAGGCTCGGGGCAAGCAACCGGCGAAATGTATGCCTGGGCCATTGAAAATCCAGATAAGGTATCGTGCATTTATGGGCAAAATCCTATCCTGACCGGAAGACTGGTTAAGGTGCAACCACTGGATAACCTTGCTCCTTTAGCTAAAGCTGGTATTCCAATTATGCATATTTGTGGCAGTCTTGACCCTGATCTTGATAAACAAACACGCGTTGCCGAAAAAAGATACAAGCAACTGGATGGAAAAATAACCGTAATTATTAAACAGGGCCAGGGGCATTATTTTATTCCGGATGCAAAACCAGCGGTAGCTTTTATTACTGCCAATACTAAAAATTAGTATCGGCTTAAACCATTGAGAAAACGCCCGAACCTGGTAAGATCAGCGATAAAAAAAGCCTTTAGAATAAATTCTAAAGGCTTTTTTTATAAATAGCAAAGCCGGCAATACTGCCGGCCGTGCCCCTATTTAAACTATTATTAACAATTATTATATTGTTCAGGCTAACATGGCTATTTGTGGCTTAAACTCGGTGCGTAAGGTTTGCAGGCCGCGGAATACATGATTTATAACTGATTGGTATTGTATACCGGTTACTTCGGCTATTTTTTCGTACTCCATTCCCTGATAATATTTTAAATGGATAATTTCGCGCTGACGGGCAGGCAATGAGTTTAAGGCAAGCTGCATTTTATGTTTTAGCTCTTTATTTTCTTCTTTATTTACCAATACATCCTCGGCAGAGTGAATAGTTTTAGGTTGGCTAAAATGTTCTAACCTGGCAGTTTGAGATTTAACCCTCCTGAAGTGATTCATGGCCATAGATCGTGACGCGGTGAAAAAGTAAGCACGCAGGTTACTAACCGGGCCTATTTGCTTACGTTTGTCCCAAAGCTTTACAAACAACTCCTGCAGCAAATCATTAGCCAATTCATCGTCTTTTACAATTTGTGAAAGATATTTGTAAAGCGGCGGGTACAGGCAGGTATAAATTAAAGCATACGCTTGGTCATCGTCTGCAGCCGCAGTTTCCCACAAGTTGTAAATACCGGATATATTATCGAAAAATTCAGACATAACAATATTGATGGCGGCAATTGTGAGCCGGAGAAAATCCGATCACCGCTGGCAAATATTGTAAATCTAAAACGATTTAGTAGTAATTATTCGAAAAAAATTTACTAAATCGATTTCGTTCCTAAAACGATTTAGTAAAATAAGGTAAAAAAAGCCTTTTTATAAAGCTTTTTCGAAAAAATTTAAGCGGATGATTTCCTGATGTTAATTACAGAGGGCACAATAATATGCTTTGGTTGCTGCAATGATATGTCGTCATTATCGATCTGTTTTAACAATAAATTGATCAGCTGTTTTGACATTTCGGCAACGGGCTGGGTAACTGCCGTAATAGTAGGTTTATATAGTTTAAAGATCTCATGATCGTCAAACGCTATCAGGCCAACATCATCAGGTATGGATAGGTTTAAATTATTCAGTACTTCGAGCCCTTTTAAAGCCAGGTAACTGGTAGCAAAAAACAAGGCGTCAATCTGCGGGTTTTCATTCATAAAAGCTGTTATTTCTTTAACTGCTATTTGATGAACTTTTGAATAATCGATTTTTTTAATAAAAGCCTCTAACTTGTGGCTGCTAACCGCGGCTTCATAGCCACGCAGGCGATCAAACATCTGGCTCTGATCAGAGTTTAGCGTAACAAAGCCTATATTTTTATGATTTTGGCTGATGAGGTGATCAACCGCTTTACGGCTGCTTTCAAAATTATCCATCCCCACATAATCTGTCTGCACCGATTCGCAGTAGCGGTCAAAAAGCACAAAGGGAATACCTTCGTCTTTTAGCTTCATGATATCAACTTCCATATCCTCGGCCGGGGTAATAATAAAGCCATCAACATGGCGGTCTTTAAAAAGATTAATCAGCTCACGTGTTTTATCTGTTTCATTTTTGGTACTGCCGTATATTATTTTATAACCACGCTGATTTGCCTCGGCCTCAACATATCCTGCTACCGAGGAAAAGAACGGGTCGTCAATATTCTCTATTAAAAGGCTGATGATGTTTGTTTTACCGGTGCGTAAACTTTTAGCCAGTTGGTTAGTGGTGTAACCTATTTCTTTAACATATTTTAGTACACGTTCAGTCAAAACGTCGCTTATCCCCTTTTCTTTCCCCTTACCATTCAGTATAAAAGAAACGGTAGTGGTTGAAATGTTTAACTGCGCGGCAATATCTTTGATTGAAACTTTTTTAGCCATATATAATTATCTGTTCAACGTTGATCTATCATCATCTTCAATAATTGCCGGAGCGCCTACAATATAATAATTTACCCGCAATTTTGAGTTTGAAGCTATATTTTAAACAACTGTTTAAAGCTTCGTCATTAATTTCAATGCCCTGCTATTTTTTAGTTACCATAACTAAAATCATTTTTTTAAATAATGCCCGGGTTGCTTTTTTATTATACATATTTTGTATAAATTTAAAATACAAAGGCCTTGACAGGGGACCCATCAAGGCCTAAACCAATTTATTAAACTTTCTCGGTTGAGAATTTAAGGAGGGCTGTTTGTCTAATAAGACACCCCTTTACAAATTGGATACTCATAAAATTGAAAATATTTTTTTAAGCCTTCAAACCTATTTTAATACTCCTTATCTATCATTGTTCGCGCGAGTTTGCTTAAACGTTTTATTTGGCATCAACAGCGTGTTTTCCTGATAAGGTTTGAGTACGCTTTATTAAGTTGAGATAAATTAATGAAGAGATGAATACTTCGCCAACCATTAATATTAAACGGATATACGAAGCCTATGACGAAGCTGATGGCTTGCGCATTTTGGTTGACCACCTGTGGCCCCGTGGGATTAAGAAAGAAACAGCTCATATTGACAGGTGGTTCAAAGAAATAGCGCCATCTAACGAGTTGCGCAAATGGTATGATCATGATCCGGAAAAATTCCAGGCCTTTAACAAAAAATACCGCGAAGAACTTAACCAAACCCATGAATTAGATGAGCTGATAAATTATATAGATCACCACCCCACCATAACACTATTGTTTGCCGCGAAGGATGCCGACCTGAGCAATGCTGCCGTATTGCGCGATGTTATTGTCAGTCATTTAAGTAAATGACAATAACCTGCCTTAAACCTATTTCACGGTAAACACGTTTAACCCTCCTGGTTAGTTACTAACCGTATAATAGTTTATTAATAACCCCTAATTAATAAGTGGCTAAGGCTGCTATACTATGCAGAATTTAATTAATCAGCAATCGCCCAAAAAAAACTACGATTTTATTGACGCTATACGCGGCATAGCCATGATGAGTATTGTGGCAGAGCATTGTGTATCGGCAATAAGCGTGGATAATGTTTATGCGTACGGATCGCCAAAATATTGGACCAACCTGGCGCTTGTACAATTCACAAAGTTTGGCACCATTACTTTTTTTCTGCTCGCAGGCTTTTTATTGGGCGATAAGTTTACCGATTATTCGCCCGGCCAGTATTTAAAGCGCCGTGTTGCCAGTACGTTTGGGCCATGGTTATTTTGGTCGTTATTGTTTTCGGCAGCAGTAATTGCCAGGTGGTATATTAAAGTACATATTGCCCATCCCGAGCTGTTTACCCTGAACAGTATACTTGGTATGGTTGCAGAGGTTTATATGTACAGCAACTATTGGTTCATCATTAATTTTTTGATCAGCATTGGCCTCCTGCTCATTTTCAGGCGGTATTTATATTCGATTTACCTGGGTATGATGCTGGGGTTATTTACTTTGTTTTACGCAATAAACATTCATTACGAATGGGTGTCGCCGCGCCATACAACGGCAATTCTGGGTTTTGTTTTTTTTCTGTGGATGGGCGCTCAGCTGCGCAAACATTTGGATGTAATTGAAACCTGGTTAAAAAATACACCCTATTTAATTATAGCAGCTTTGCTGTTATTTACTTATGTTTTATCCCTTTATGAATCTTCGGCATTGTATCATAAAAGTATTGACCCATTTAATTCTTTGCGCTTTAGTAATGTGCTTTACTCATTTGCCTGCTTTGCCTTATTACTCAAAATAAAAACTTTCGGCTTTATTAAATACCTGAAACCGCGGCAAACCACTTACGGCATTTATCTGATCCATTTAATACTGATCATATTTTTACTACCAAAATTATTTGGTCATTTTAATATTGATGTCAATAAATTTACCATCATACCGTTTTTGCTTTTTAACCTGCTGAATTTTTTATTGGCCTATGGCTTAACGTTTTTTGTAGTGTTGTTCATCAGCAATTCGCGGGCAAAAAAACTGGTAGGTGTATAGTTATGCCGCTTTTAAAGAATATTACCAATAAAACAAAAAGCCTGAACTAATTAGTTCAGGCTTTTTGTTTTATT
>DATJJI010000110.1:0-4785 GCA_035492275.1 Mucilaginibacter sp. | reverse complement strand
GCTAACAGATGCTAACCGGCCTTATCTGAGGCCGGAAGTATTAAGAATTAAATCAGAGCGTAACCAGAAATAAAGCCGTAACAAATCTAAAACAGAGCATAGCTTAACAAATATCGGTATCGTCAATTTAAAACAAAGCGGGCATCGCCTTTTGCCTGGTTGGATAGAATGAGGCGTATTAGCGGAGATTAGCTTATGTTTACTTAAATATTACTTATGAATAAAAGGTTTATCTTATTTGCTGCCTTGATTTTTTCGTTCGCTGCCAGGGCGCAACAGTTGCCGGCGTTAACCTCAGGGAAAATTGTAGAGAATATAAAAAATACCACTGCCATAGCTGTTTTAAGTAATGGCCAGCCGGCAACTTCGATAGAGATCGCCAAAAAATGGCAGGGAAACAACTGTGTAACTACGATTACGAATACCAGTAAAAAACCGGTTAATTTAAAAGAAGTAGTGCTCTTTAAGGCGGCAAAGCAGTTTGCCCCGGCAACGCCTATTTATGCCGAAGGATTTCAGCTGCTTTCACAAACCGGGGGCACATTGGAAAAGCCTGCTGATTTGGGATATTATACAGACCGCTCGCATTACAAATTAGCCGAAGAGCAGGGATACAGAACTGTTTACAATGTTTTGCAGCTAATGCCGGCAAACAGCGACCAGGTATTAATGGGCTATGCATCCAGCAACAGGTTTGCAGGTAAATTCCTGCTGTCGGGCGACACCATTAAAGTGGTAGAAGACTTAGAAAATATAGCCATACCGGCAGGCGCGACCTGGAAATTGGAAGATTTCTTTATCGAAAGCCATAACGACCGCAACCGGCTTTACGATGATCTGTCATCAGCAATTGGCAAAAATCACCCACGGTTAAAAATTGCCGAACCAACCGGCTGGTGTTCGTGGATCCGCTTTGGCCCGGGAGTTACCTCGAAAAACGTGAGCGATAATTTAAAAGCCATCAAAGCCAACGTACCCTCATTAAGATACATCCAAATAGACGATGGCTATCAGGCCAACATGGGCGATTGGACTACGATTGGAAAATCTTTTGGAGGCGGAATAGCCGATGTATTGAAACAGATAAAAAATGAAGGTTTCGAGCCGGCTATTTGGGTTGCACCCTTCATTTGTGATACCAATTCGTCAATTTACAAACAACACAAAGATTGGCTGTTAAAAGATGATAACGGTAAGCCTTTACGTAGCGATAAAGTGGGTTTTGGCGGCTGGAGATTGGGGCCATGGTATGTTTTGGATGGCACCAACCCGGCAGTGCAAAAGCATTTTGAGGAACTTTTTAGAATTATGAATAAAGATTGGGGTGTAACCTATTTTAAGTTAGACGCTAATTATTGGGCAACCATACCTCATGCCAGGTACTATCGTAAAAATGCCACCAGGACCGAAGCTTACCGCGAGGGTATGAAAGCAATTTTAAAGGGAGCAGGAGCGAATTCTTTTATTTTAGGATGTAATGAGCCAATGTGGCCTTCGCTGGGAGTAGTGCATGGCAACCGTACATCTATGGATATTGCGCCCGATTTCGAATCTTTCAAAAGAGTGGGCAGCGAGAATTTATACCGTAGTTGGCAAAACAATAAGCTTTGGTGGAACGATCCGGACTGTATTTTGTTAACGCAAAGCCATTCAAAACAAACAATTACTGATAACCAATATATGTTTCATGCCGCTTTAATATACGCCACGGGTGGTATGTTACTGAGTGGCGATGACATCGGCTCGATACCGGCAAACCGGATGAAAATATTACGTAGCGTTGCCGTGCCGACCGGAACAGCCGCACGATGGAATGCCAATACTTTTGATTACGGGTGGATAATTCAGCCAAAATCAAAGAAGCTGGTCATTCTTAATTGGGAAAAAACACCCAAAACATTTACTATTCCTGTTGATAGGCCATGTAAGCTTAAAGACTTTTTTACCGGGCAAGAAGTTGGCACATTCGATAAAAGGATCGAGCTAAAAGATATCCCTGGTGAATTTGGGAATGTTTATGTTGTAGAGGATTAACAAACGTTTATATGTAAGCGTTTGTCAATGATTTTTAGCCCAATCCCTCAACATCTCAATTGTTTTGGCAAGCTCGCCGGCCGAGCCCTTAAACTCAGACGAACCATTTGGTTTATTATCCCTGCTATACCATTCATAAAAATGGCCATCCCTTATAGTTCTTGCAATCATAGGCTGTAATTCATGATAAGCTTGTTGCACAAGGCCATACCGGATCAATTGCTGTATCATTCGGGCGCCAAACCAAGTCCAGTCGCCGCCATTTTGATAGATATAAGGTTTTGAAGCTGTTGAATTTTTATAGATGCCTTCCGGGTACGGAGGATAAAGCGTCATACCAACGGACGGCGCCCCGGACAGGCGTACGTTTCGCAACATATCTTCATTAACTTTCTTTACTTCGTTTGTCGACAACAATCCGGCTTCTATTGCAACGGCAGTACCTCCGTGAAAATATATCTCATTTTCGTTAAAGCCTGGTTTAAAAGGCGATTCACCGGTATAAAGATGCGGAATGAACTTTTGGTTTTTGGGGTCCCAAAGGTATTTTTTGATGTGGCTTACTGTTGAAGCTTTTAATTTCAACCACCCTTGCCGCTGATTACCTTGCGGATAAAAGTAAGCCATATTATTCAGCGCAATAACAAACATGGCGTTGTCGTAAATATCGGCACACCAATGCGTGTTGCTGTCAATGTCCACAACCGCGCCTCCCTCTATCTGGACATCGCCCCAGTCCTGTGTAGTAGCGCCTGTTAACAGGCCGTATTTCTTCGAATATCGGTTTTTAAGTAAATATTCAACAGCATACTCAAGGCATTGCAGGGCTGTTTTTCCGTTTATCTGCTCCTGAAGAATGGAACTGTCCCCGGTAGCATGAATGTATTTTGCAAAAGCCTGGATCAGTGACGTTTCCTGGTCAGTTTCAACGGTATTTTTAAATCCTACATGTAAAATGTCATTTGGCGACGTATAAATATTGGGGTCATTCCAGGTGACGTGGCCTTTTAGCACATAACCGTCAACAATTTCGCCATTTGGCTGCTGCAGCTTCAAAAAGGTTAAAAGGTTGTTTCGAACACTATCCTTGCTGTATACCTTGCACGAGGTTTCGATAAACGTATTAAAATCGCGTATCCAAACTTGCGGGTAACCGTCGCCGGCATTAAACCCTTTATGCAGCAACGTGGTGGCCTTTGAATAAACGGTGTCTAAATTTTTATCGGCAAGTATTTTTTGTGCGAGTTGATGTTGAGCCATACCAGGCAACCAGGATCCAATAATAAATGCAATTGAAGCAATGATTTTTTTCAAATTTCGAGCACAATTAAAAACAGACATAAATACTTTTAATAACGAAGTTAAAGCAGGCCCGGATAACCAACGAAAGGCTTATTACCTACTAAACCAAAGGTATATTGAATATTTGGATTATTGTATTTATGTATGAACAAATTTTAATCATCAAATTCTTGTGAGGGCTTTTGTTTATTTGCATATTTGAATTATGCAATATGTTTGTACATTAAAATCAATTCAAACAGTCTTAAATGAAGCTTCGCAGGTACTTCAGTGCAAGCGCTCTGTAGCCGGTTTTTTAATAAAGTCAACCGCCTGTCAGGGTTTTTATTTCAGGTAAGTGCTATTCATCAAAGCCCCCTTCAACTGCTCTACCTCGTACTTTCTACAGTATAAACAAAACTATCTGCTTTATAATAACCCAAATTAAACTCGATCGGTCGTTCTCCCTGGTCAAATACTAGCCGTTTGCGAAACAGTACCGGATCTCCCGCTGCTATTCTGAGTTTTTCAGCAATAAATGTATCAGCAGCTATTGCGCTTATCTCTTCCCTGGATAAAGTGGCAACAACGGAGTGGTCATTTTCTAATATTTCATACAATGGCCGTTTGAAATCCTCATCGCCGGTTAAACCTACCCGGGGGTGAAAGTAAGAGACGAAATAAACAAAAGGCTCATATGATTTGCCTCTCACCTTTTCCATCTTCAACACTTTGCGGTCGGTCTTTATTTCAAAGAAATTAGCTATAGCCTCATCGGGCTCCACCCAGGTAACGTGCAATTCGAAATTCTTAATGGTAATTCCCCTTAGTCTCATTTCCTGCGAAAAACTGAGCCAATTGTTCGACCTGGAGCTAACTACCCCATTGGCTACCTTCGTCCCTATTCTTTCTTTGCGAACGAGCAAGCCCTCAAAAACCAACTTGTTAATAGCCTGCCGAAGCGTTGTACGTGATATGGCCAGCTGTTTTGCCAGGTCAACCTCGTTAGGTATGATCTTGCCATTCTGATATTCTTCCTCTTCAATTAATTTTCTTAGAAGCGTTTCAGCCTGTATGTGTAAAGGAATAGGGCTTTTGTGGTCAATGGAATATCTCATTTGTACAATTTATTTACAAGTATAAGTAATTTTTAAAATAGTTGATTTGTTTATACATAAAAATAAGGTAAATGACCCTGTTTACGTATAAAAATTTATTTTATTAAACTATTTAATTTTACATAAAATGTTTATATGTTTGAACATAATAAGATCTCAAATCAATTTGCTATTCTTATTAAATTAATATGTCTAAAAGTCTACATTTTTAGCCCGCAATTAATATAAACTATACATCACTGTAAATAGAATGACTACAAATAACAACCGGCATCAAACTTCCAACGCTCAACTTGTAAAGGCATCATTGCGCAGATCTTCACAAGCGATAATGCCGGTTAAGATAAACCCA
>DATJJI010000109.1:0-25088 GCA_035492275.1 Mucilaginibacter sp. | reverse complement strand
TCGGACTTATGCGGACTTCCGGACTTTCCGACTTAAAATGTAACATTTTAATCTCCCAGCCGTCAAAGAAAGAAAAAACATGGAGCCATTAATTACCATTAAAGATATAGGACGAAAATATGTGATAGGCAGCGAGGTGATCCACGCGCTTAAATCGGTTTCGCTGACTATTAATAAAGGTGAGTTTGTGGCTTTGATGGGGCCTTCGGGCTCGGGTAAATCAACCCTGATGAATATATTGGGATGCCTGGATACGCCAACCAAAGGCGAGTATATTTTGAACGGCATCAATGTAAGCCACATGACCGATAATGAGCTGGCCGAAGTGCGTAACTCGGAGATCGGTTTTGTGTTCCAGACGTTTAACCTTTTGCCCCGTAATACCGCCCTGGATAATGTGGCCCTGCCACTCATCTACGCGGGCATCAGCAAGGAAACCCGGCAACAACGGGCAAAGCAAGCGTTGGAAAATGTGGGCCTGGGTAACCGTACAGATCACCGCCCTAACGAGCTTTCGGGCGGGCAGCGCCAGCGCGTTGCTGTGGCGCGGGCTCTTATTAACGATCCCTCTATCATCCTGGCCGATGAACCTACAGGTAACCTGGATACCAAAACCTCCATCGAGATCATGGGCCTGATGGAAGACATCCATGCCAAAGGCAACACCATCATCTTAGTAACCCACGAAGAAGACATTGCCCTGCACGCCCACCGTATTGTACGCATGCGTGATGGACTGATTGAAAATGACTATGCCAACACCAACATCCAGACGGTAGACCGAAGCGCTTTAAAAGCGGTTTAATGCGTTGTAGTGTTTCACGAAACAGTGAAACAGATGAAACAAGTGAAATACTTTTTTTATTCAAACACCTGATAGTTAATTTGTTGAAAAAACAGGTGAAACAAAATGAAACACTTTTGGTGACAAAACAGTGCCACCAATATTTTTCGAAGTTATTTTACACCAACCGTCATGCCGAACTTGTTTCGGCATCACATCTGTTAAACCATTGCCTTTCCTGTGAGATCCTGAAACAAGTTCAGGTTGACTGCTTCTTTGTGCAAGACTGGCTGCCATGCCGAGGCTCTCGAAGCATGAGGGCAAAGGCCTTTACGCTCACCCTTCGAGAGCCTCAGGGTGACACCCTCTTTTTAGTTTTAGAATAGATTGCTGTAATAACAAACTATAGGCCAATTCCCTCCCTCGGGAGGGGCGCGCTGACTTGTGCTGTGGCAGGGAGGGGTTTGAACGCTTTGCTAAACCCCTTCCTCCTCCTTCCCCAAGGAAGGAATCGCACAGACCCCAACTCCTTTTTTGTCGCCGCAGGGTCTCTCGTAGAGGGTCCTACTCAGTTTATCATTAAACTTCAGGGTCTCATTCGGAAGACTCTGAAGGAACGGAAGGGTGACAGCCGATTTATTTCTTTTTTATTATTTCACCCACCATTTCGCATCCTCAATCGCTTTTGATTTTTTTTCGTTTTCGCCGGCATCATGCAGGGTTTCCCAGCCATTTTTTTTGAAGGCAGGGGCGGGGGTAAATTCGCCTGCACCTTTGTCAAGGTCATCGGCGTTGGGTATGCGGTAGTCGCCCCAATTACATATCTGCTCGGCGTTATCTTTATAGGCTATCCACGAGCCCATGAACTGGTTATTGTTGTATTTGGGTAACATCGCCTCCAGGTTATCATAGCTGATCTGGTTGTTCTTATCCACATAAAAATCAGACCGGAACGCGCCTTTGAACATCCCGGCGTGGGTTTGATTTTTGTTTTCAGACAGGGTGTAATCGCCTACCATGGTGTATTGACCTTTAATCCCCTCAATCTTGTAAACGGTCATCAATCCTTTTGAAACTGCCTTGAGCTTACGGATGCCGGTTATTTTAAGTGTACCATGAAAATCATCAACATTGCCCTTCACCATTGATTTACCCGTAACATTATACGTTCCGGGTGTTTGGCCTTTGGTAACGCTGGTAAATTTTATGCGGATGCGCTGGTAATCATCGCCAATAAAACCATATACCAACTGGTTCTCGGTCTGGGTCCATATTTTCGAAAAATCGGTGGCTACAAACTTAGGTAACAGTTCCTCGGGCGCTACCTTTTTGTTTTCCAGTTGCTCTTTCTTAAATCCTTCTGATTGATCGGCCTGCGCAAATGTTAGATTACAGGCGGCTATCAGCAGTAAAAATAAACACAGCTTTTTCATAACGGTATATAATTAACATAATGAAGCTATACGCTCAACAAACTCGGCTAAATGAATTGATTTTTCGGAAATGATCGGGTCGTAATTACCGATGATCAGCGTATGTTCAACCACTTCGATCATAAAATCATTATCCCTGATATCCATCACCGCGTTCCTGAAATTGCGGTCCATACCGCTTTCGGCTTTGGTATGATCATCAACCACCACATAAAACGTGTTGCTGAACGGTTTATCCTCTTTAAAATCAAGCTCAAGCGGGTGTATCAGCTCCAGTATTTTATCGGTCAGGGTTTCGCGGCGAATGAGTACGCGGCCAAAATCTTTCTTTAAATAGGTGAGGCCCCATACCTGGTGTTCCTGGTGATGCGTGCCTGCTTTTTCGCCGGCCAGCTTATACTTTACTTCAACAAATAGTATGTACGAGTCGCCGCAATCCTGCTTTATAACGTACGATCCTTTTACCTGTACATCAAGACAGTTTTTAAAAACTTCGAACTGCTTCAGGTTAAAATCAATATGCCCGGTAGGCTGTATGCTGAAATTTTCTTTAAGCGCCTTATAGGTATCGTTATACCTTTCTGTAGTTTCGGCGGTGAGGCCGGCGGTATCAAAAGCGTAATTTTCCAAGAGTTTGTAGTTTGATGTTTTATAAAAGTACAAAATCTATTCACATTGTTAAACAGTGATACATTAATCTGTTTTTAACGCTTGCAGATCTTCTTTTAAAAAAGCCCGGAAAAATAATGGATATCAATCCAATCGGTATATCGACCACAGATCACGCCGTCCCAGTAAATAGTTGTAAAAACTGTAATAGGGCATCCAATCGGGTATCAATGAATACAATTTGGTTTTTTTATAATTCGCGATGAGCGGCACCGGGCTTAGCTCCGGATTGCATACAAGTACCGATTTGCCCCTGGCATTGCTTATTGCTGTGTTAAGCTCAGTGGTAGAATGAACTATAACAGTATTCATGTTGCGCGACTTGTAAAAATTTGACTCTACCGTATCTGTTAATGTATAAGGTGAGCTATCAATACATACCAGCGTAGTGGGTTGTTTTTGCGCGTAATTATAAATGAATCTGTAATAGGCCACATCGCTGGTAGCCGGGGTAAATATTTTTACGATCAAAATGAAGATATTAAAACCAGCTATTACCGGTAATAACCATTTGAATATATTTTTAAAAGAGTAACGGCCTGTTAAGCCATCAAAGCCCTTACAAACCAGGAAAATAAAGGGCAATATGATGGGGAATAAAAAGCGGAATTCTTTATGGCTGACCGCGCTGTGCGCTACTATAAAAACTACACATATCCAGCTAAATACATGTTTTGGGTTTTTCCAGATACCAATAAAAAATAAAGGAAATAACACCAGGCTTACCGGTAGCCCGGCAAATAAGAAAAAGCGGCTAAAATAATTCCACCAGGGTTGTATGCCGTAGCGCACGGCAACATGGTTAACAATATTAACTACATAATAATTATATGGCGAAAAAGTCCATATGCCATACAGCCAATAATCGGCAATTACAGATAAGCCTATGGCGGTTATCCCGGCCAGTATCAGTATGATCCAGTATTTTACAGGCCATTTAGCATAGCATATAAGCCACACACATAGGGCTATTAAGGCAAATGCCATTTGCAGGCGTATAAAAAAGCTAAAACCAAACAATAAACCGGCGGCAATTAACCGCAGATTATTTTTAGTGGTATTGGCAGCTAATACACCAGGTAAAAGTGTTATAGCTGCGAAAAATAAAACCCCGCCAATATTTTCGGCACTAAAACGTACGCCTAAGTAGGGTATAAACCATAGCAGGAAACTGCACCATATATATACATTTTTGCCTTTATCGTTCGCGAATTGGGGCAGCATCAGTTTTACTACACGGCACGTTACCAGCCAGGTAGCAACGCCCATGAGCAACCTCGGCAAAAAAGCGGCAAAGTAGGGGTTGAAAAGGCCAAACACCAATAATGTTTTACAAAATATATAGGCTACAAGCGGCTGCAGGCCCGACCGGCAATGAGCGGCATACTCCCAGGGTAATTGTGAAGCGGGTGAAAGGCCGAGTTTGTAATTACAAAACTCAAACACCTGGTAATGTTCATCGACATGATTATAACCGAGGCTAAACCAGGCTGCAATTAATTGTAATAACAATCCCAATAAGGCAATATTGCGGTAAAGGTTATTAGGTTGTGTCATCACGACACAATGATACAAAATTGTATCTTAAAAACCGAGCGAATTTTAATATCTTTCCCTACAATTGCCATTATTCATATCTCCTCTATTTCAGCTTGCTATAAAGGGCCGCCACTTTGCTGTGGCATTCATTTAGCAGCACTACCGATTGCGTTAAATTATCGGCCAGCTTGTGTTTAAAAGGTTTTTGGGCACGATAAGTTTTCGGCATTTCTTTGATCAGAATGTCATCTTCAAAAAGCTGAATATTTAAATGGTTGTAAACATCGTTGCTGTTAAAATTTTCAATTTTCAGGTTATCGATCAAGGCGCGGTTGTTTACCAGTATTTTTTTAAGCTCAACCACATTTTGCTCAATAATGCGGTACGAGTTGTTGAAGGCCAGGTTAGAAAAAGTGCTTTTGCTTAATGATGTGATCAGGTGGTTATTATTGATAATGAGCACGGATACCTTTTTGTTAAAATCAACCGCCAGGTTTTTAAAGCTTACCCTGTCGGGCCGGTGCGCTATGTTGTCCACGTTATCTATCAGGCGTGAAAATAAGCCCGACATGGAATTTAGCGCCATCAGGTAATTGGTATATTTATCTGCAGGTTTAGGGCGTGCAAAATTGGTTTCGGCAACAAAAATTAAGGCAATTAGCAAAAATATTTTTTTCATGTGCAGCTTTCACAAAGGTTAAATAAAAGTATATAAATGAATTAGGCGGCCTTTTGTTTGGTTTTCCACAAATCCATTTTATTACGTCAAAGCCTAAATATTTTCTTACTTTTGTATCCCGTACACAAACATTTGGTTTCGGCTATAAATCCGCTGCCAAAATTCAAAACACAACATGACTAAATACATATTTGTTACGGGCGGTGTTACCTCGTCGTTAGGCAAGGGCATTATATCAGCTTCCTTAGCCAAGCTCCTGCAATCGCGCGGTTACAGCGTAACCATTCAAAAGTTCGATCCTTACATTAACATCGATCCGGGAACATTGAACCCCTACGAGCATGGTGAATGCTATGTTACCGAAGATGGAGCCGAAACCGACCTTGACCTGGGCCACTATGAGCGTTTCCTGAATACACCAACATCGCAGGCCAATAATATTACTACGGGCCGTATTTACCAAAATGTGATCAACAAAGAGCGTGAAGGCGCCTTTTTAGGAAAAACTGTTCAGGTGGTTCCGCACATCACCGACGAAATAAAAAGAAACATCCGCATACTGGGCGAAAACGGCCAGTACGATATTGTAATAACCGAATTAGGCGGTACCGTGGGCGATATTGAATCGCTGCCCTACATTGAGGCGGTTAGGCAGTTCAGGTGGGAGATAGGCTCGGGCAACTCGCTGGTGATACACCTTACCCTGATACCTTTTTTAGCTGCCGCCGGCGAGTTGAAGACCAAACCTACCCAGCACTCGGTAAAAATGTTATTAGAGTATGGCATACAGCCGGATATACTGGTTTGCCGTACCGAACACCATCTTACCGCCGACATCAGAAAAAAAATCGCGTTATTTTGTAACGTTAACATCAATGCCGTTGTCGAATCAATAGACGCATCGACCATATATGATGTGCCTTTGTTGATGTTAAAAGAGCAATTGGATAAAACAGTACTCACCAAATTAAAGCTGTCGCACAAGTTAGAACCTAATTTGGATAGCTGGAAAGACTTTTTGGGCCGCCTTAAAAACCCGACAGCCGATGTGCGCATAGGGCTGGTAGGTAAATATGTTGAGCTGCCCGATGCTTATAAATCTATCATCGAATCCTTCATCCACGCGGGAGCGAAAAATGAATGTAAGGTACGGGTAGAGTACATCCCGTCTGAGCAATTAACACCGGGCAATGCTATTGAGCGCTTGCAGGGCCTGCATGGCGTATTGGTTGCGCCTGGTTTTGGCGAGCGCGGCTTTGAAGGTAAAATAGAGGCCATACGTTATGTGCGCGAAAATAATATTCCGTTTTTTGGTATCTGTTTAGGCATGCAATGCGCGGTAGTTGAGTTTGGCCGCAACGTGTTGGGCCTTAAAGATGCCAGCAGCACCGAAATGAATGCCGATACCCCTAACCCGGTGATAGCGATGATGGAGGAGCAGAAAAAAGTAGTGAACAAGGGCGGTACCATGCGTTTAGGATCATACGCCTGCGACTTGAAAAAAGGAAGCAAGGCAGCATCCATATACGGAAAACAACACATAACCGAACGCCACAGGCATCGTTATGAGTTTAATAATGAATATTTAAAAGACTATGAGGCTGCCGGTTTAATACCATCAGGTTTTAATCCTGAAAACAACCTGGTTGAGATCGTTGAGTTGAAAAATCACCCGTTTTTTGTGGGTGCGCAGTTTCACCCCGAATTAAAATCAACAGTTGCTAATCCGCACCCACTTTTTATTAACTTTGTCGCCGCTTCGCTGGCTTATGCCCGTAAGAAGTAGTTAATTGTACGATACGATAAATAATGGATAGAAATACGTTTACAGGATTATTCCTGATCATGATCATCATTGCCGGTTCGGTTTATTTTTTAAAGCCGAGCGATGCTGAGATAAAGAAAGAAAAACTGCTGCAGCACCAGGATTCGCTGAAAAGGGCAGGTATAAAAACCACCACGCCTGCGGGTGCAACTGCTGCCGATACTTTAAAAGCTGCAAACAAACCGGTTGATTCGGCCGCGTTGAAAAGTCCGTTCGGTGCCACCATAAGTGGCAGCGAAAACCTGATCACGCTGGAGAATAAAGACATCAAAGTAAAGCTGACCACCAAAGGCGGCCGCATTTACTCGGTAGAGTTGAAGGATTACAAAACCTTTGATAAAAAACCGCTGATATTATTTGACGGAGCCGACAATAAGTTCGGTTTTACATTCGCGGCAGGCACAGCCAGCATTAATACTAACGACAGGTATTTTACCCCAAGCGCCACAAGCTTGCAGGTTACGGGTAAAGATTCGTCATCGATAACCATGCGTTTAAGCTACAATGCAACGCAATACATCGATTACATATATACCCTGAAAGGCGAGGGCTATAAAGTAGGCTTAACTATTAAGCCAACCGGTTTAGATAATGTGGTAGCCAACCTAAGCAGCATTAACCTGGATTGGGAATCGAGCCTGCGCCGCCTGGAAAAAAGCAATACGCTTGATCACCAGTATTCGTATGTAGGTTACCTGGATACAGAAAGCAACTACGACTTTTTTGGCGATACCAAGGATGACCAGAAAGAAGTGAAAGACAAGAAACTGCAATGGGTTACCTTTAAGCAGCATTTCTTTTCGAGCGTATTGTTAACCAAGGATGGGTTCACCAAATCAAACTTTAGCGTAAGCACAGATACCAGCGTACATGCTGATATTAAACAGCTTAAAGCCAACCTTACGCTGGCACGCGATGCCGATGGCACTTTCCCGCTTGATGTTTACTTTAGCCCTAACCAGTTTAAGTTATTACAGGCACAGGGCCACGATCTTGAAAAACAGATATACCTGGGCTGGAGCTTCCTGAAATATATTAACCGTTACGCGGTGCTGCCGGTGTTTAATGTGCTGTCGCAGTTTAACTGGAACTATGGTTTAATTATACTGTTGCTTACTGTTATCCTTAAACTGGTTTTATCGCCGCTTACCTACAAGTCATACCTTTCAATGGCTAAAATGCGGGTGTTAAAGCCGGAGATGGACGAGATCAAAGAAAAAGTTGGCGAGGACAATCCTACGCTATTACAGCAGGAATATTTAAAACTATACAAAAAAGCGGGTGTAAATCCGTTAGGCGGATGTTTGCCGTTGCTGATACAAATGCCGATCGTTATCGCGTTCTTCCGTTTCTTCCCGGGATTATTTGAGCTGCGCGGACAAAGCTTTTTGTGGATGCATGACCTGTCGACCTACGACTCGATTGTTAACTTTGGGTTCAACATACCATTCCTTGGCGATCACTTAAGCTTAATGTGTTTGCTGATGACCATATCAACCCTGATATATACTTATTTTAACAATCAGATATCGGGTGTAAGCGGACAGATGAAATACATCGGGTACATTACCCCAATCATTTTCCTGGGCGCGTTGAACAGTTACCCGGCCGGTTTGAACTATTATTATTTCCTGGCTAACATGTTTACCTTCCTGCAGCAGTATATTATCCGCCTCATGGTTGATGATAAAAAAATACATGCCCAGATACAGGAAAACAAAAAGAAACCTGAAGAAAAGAAGAAAAAATCAGGTTTCGCTGCAAAAATGGACGAAATGATGCGTCAGCAACAACAACTGCAGGCGAAGAAGAAATAGAGATTAGTGATTGAAGATTAGAGATTAGAATTTGTAGAGGCGCATATTTGCGCCTCTTTTTTGTTTGTAGTATATGGCTGTCATCCTGAGCCCCGTCGAAGGATGAGCGTAGGCCCGGCCCGCATGCTTCGACGAGGCTCAGCATGACGACCTTTTTTATATCCTGATCTTAAAACTTTTTAAATTTCAACTAAAATTATTAGCAAAACTTTTTACATTTACATCCATGTATGCCATAGTAGATATTGAAACCACCGGGGGCCATGCCAGCGCTAATGGCATTACCGAAATAGCTATTTGCATACATGATGGTAAAAAGGTAGTAAACCGTTATAACACACTGGTTAATCCCGGCAGGGAAATACCTATTTACATACGCGCGCTTACCGGTATCACCAACGAAATGGTAGCCGGAGCACCACCTTTTGAAGATGTAGCCGCCGATATTTACCACCTGCTGCATGGCAAAATATTTGTTGCCCATAACGTTAATTTCGATTATTCATTTGTTCGCTATCATTTGGCTGCCGCCGGATACGAGCTGCATAGTAATAAGCTGTGCACCGTAAGGCTGGGGCGTAAAATACTACCGGGCTTGCCATCATACAGTTTAGGTAAGTTGTGCAGGCACCTGGGCATTGACAACGAAAGCCGCCACCGCGCCATGGGCGATGCTGATGCTACCGCCGAACTGTTTAGTCTGCTGCTGCGTAATGACCGCGATGATCATATAAAACAGGTCCTGAAGCAAAACTCGAAAGAGCAGGTATTGCCGCCGCATTTGCCGAAAACCGCGGTACAGCAATTGCCATCATCGCCGGGCGTATATTACTTTCACGACCAAAAGGGCAAAGTAATTTATGTGGGCAAGGCCAAGAATATCAAAAAACGGGTAAGCAGTCATTTTACAGGCAACAACCCCGGTTTGCAGCGGCAGGAGTTTCTGCGCAATATACACCAGATAACCCACCAGGTTTGCGGTACCGAATTAATAGCTTTGGTAATGGAGGCTGTCGAGATCAAGCGCCTTTGGCCAAAATATAACCGGTCGTTAAAGCGATTTGAGCATGCTTACGGCTTATATGTTTTTGAAGATCAGCGGGGCTACATGCGCCTGGCGGTTGATAAGCACCGCAAATATACCGGCGCGCTTTACACCTGCAACACCATGCTGGAGGGACGAGCTATACTGAATCAACTCATTGAAACTTTTGAGCTTTGCCCCAAACTTTGTTTTATCCAGAATAACACCGGGCCATGTACCGGAACTGCTAAAGAGCAATGTGCCTGCAGTGGGGCAGAGGTGCCTGCTACATATAATAAAAAGGTAAATTTGGCCATTGATGAGTTAAACAAGGCATTACCCACCTTCGCTATACGCGATGAAGGCCGTACGGATGATGAGCATAGCTGTATATTGGTAGAGAAGGGTAAGTTTTACGGTATGGGCTATATATCACACTATTTTAATGTAGAGAGCCTGCAACAGCTAAAAAATTACATAACCCCATACCCGGGCAACGATTACATCAAAAACATGATCGCCAACTATGCTGATAAATTTCCGCAGCGGAAAGTGGTGTTTGGGTGATCATTGAAATTTAATCACCACGTCATTGCGAGCGATAGCGTGGCAATCTCTACACATGCTAATCAACTCTCCCATGTAACTCATCTGCGCTGAACGAACGCGTTCCGGGCACTTCACGCACGTGTCTTGCCCCCGCTCATTCGCCGCGGGTAGGCTGTTACTTTACCTTAGATGCAAAGTAACCAAACATCAAGTCAGGCCGGATCCTTCAGCCCGCAAGGCAAAACTCCCGGCCCGGCGCCCTGACATGGCCTTTGCGCACATTTTCGTTATATTAATATTGGCAGAATGTTGTTTTGTGCACCTCCGTCAGCCGAACAGCTTCGGGTGAAAGCAGGTAAAATTGATGGCCTTGTGCGATGGAAGGGGCATCAGGAATTTTGCAGAGTTGGGATTTGCGCAGCCGCAAAAGGCCGTAGCCCGTGGTTTTACCTGATTTGCAGGGCAAAGGCCCTGAGCGCAAAGAAGCATTTTGGCTGACTTGATTTTTGGTTCTTTTCATCAAGGAAAAGAACAAAGGCCTCTGCGGCCATAGCGGGGATTAGCGATGTGCGTGAAGGGCCTAAACGTGCAGAAATGCATAGCAGCTGCACAATGGCGGATAAGAAACAATAACTCCCAAAAGGTTTAAACTACTCCACACCTTGGCTTGATAATTGGTTTGTTTAACCCATCTAACTATAAAAAAACAAAACCATGAACAGTATTAATCAACAACAGCCGGAAGACAATTATAAAGACCTTGCCGGTACCGAGGCCATCGAAAAAATAAAGGAACTGGCCGATAAACAAACCTGTTTTTTCTGTACCAATAACAAAGCAGGGTTGCCTTTTGCAACTCGCCCTATGTCAGTTCAGCAAATTGATGACGAAGGTAATTTCTACTTCCTGAGCGCTAATGATAGTGGCTTAAACCAGGACCTGGGTAATGAACCCTTCGCGCAGCTTTTATTCCACGGCTCGTCGCATTCTGATTTCCTGAACATTCACGGTACAGCCGAGATCAGCACGGATAAAGAAAAGATAAAAGAATTATGGCAGCCAATCCTAAAAACCTGGTTCACCGAAGGTGAGAATGACCCGCGCATATCCGTCATCAAAATTGAACCTACCGAAGGTTATTATTGGGACAACAAACATGGCAACGCCATCGCTTTTGTGAAAATGCTGGCAGGTGCCGTTATCGGTAAAACTTTAGATGATTCGATTGAGGGGAAAGTGGTGGTTTGATATAACAGATGTCATTTCGTCTAATTATTTCCGCCACGTCATCGTGAGCGTAGCGTGACGATCCCTACACGATAGGTAAATCATCAGATTATCCGCCTGTCGTGTAGAGATTGCCACGTCGTTCACTCCTCGCAATGACGTTTTATATATAAATCCGAAATCGAAAATCCGAATTCCGAAATTAAATAACTCCCGCTTTCTCCAGCTCCGCCTGCATTTGCTGCTGCATTTTTAATGCTTCGGCACGTGCGGCATCGGCAAAATCTTTGCCTGACGACGCATATATGATAGATCGGGACGCGTTTACCAATAGTCCGCACTCTTTGGTCATGCCGTAGCGGCAAACCTCTTCCAGGCTGCCTCCCTGAGCGCCTACGCCGGGTACCAGTAAAAAGTTATCAGGAGCATATTTGCGTATATCGGTAAATTCGGTGCTTTTGGTGGCGCCCACTACATACATCAGCCTGTCGGCACCGGCCCAGGTGTTGGCCTTTTTTATTACAGCTTCGTATAATGTGCCCTCGTTGGTATCCAGGTATTGAAAATCTTTGCTGCCAACTGACGAGGTAAGCGCCAGTATAATGATCCATTTACCCTCGTATTTTAAATAAGGCGTAATGCTGTCATTGCCCATATAAGGGGTTACGGTAATGGCATCAAAGCTCATGCCCGAGGCGCTTTCTTCAAAAAATGCCTGCGCGTATTTGTCGGATGTATTGCCAATATCGCCGCGTTTGGCGTCGATAATGTTCAGGCAATCGGCTGGTAAATATTTCCAGGTATCAATAAGGCTTTGCAGGCCCGTAATGCCGCGGCTTTCATAAAAAGCCGAGTTGGGTTTGTATGCTACGCAAAGGTCTTTAGTAGCATCAATGATCTGTTTGTTAAATTCCAGAACAGGGGTGGGGTGCGATTTTAAGTGTTCGGGTATCTTATCAATATCAGTATCCAGTCCCACACATAAAAACGATTTTTTTTGTTTGATCTGGTCTATCAGTTGCCGGCGGCTGATCATTATTAAAGAGCGTTAAATTTTTGAATGTCCAAAAAAACTAAAAATAACCTGAAGTGTTCAGGTTATTAAAGATATTTTTTTTAAAAATTTGTTTTTTTAAATTAATTGAGTAGAATTGCAATGTTTTCCTTTTGAATTTTTCTTGCACTAAAGAACAATTTTAAAATTCCACGTTATTTATATATCGATTTACCTGGGTTTAACATTGCAAAAGCTGCAAATAAATTTCTTTCAGAATAATACATCCGTGCGCGATACAAACTTAAAGTATAATTACGCATTGCATTTATTACAAAACAATTTTTAATAGCTGAGTAAACAGGAAACTCACAAAACAACTATCGTAATAAAAAATCCTTTTGAACTATAATTCATATCATGTCTGATAAAACCGAATTGAACGACAAACTCGTTTCAGAGTTGCGCGAAATTGCAAAAAGTTTAGGTATAGCTGATGCCGGCGAACTTAGAAAGCCCGAGCTTATAGCTAATATTGTACAAATGGAGCAGTTAATTGAAGCTGCCCGTGCACAGCAAAATGCTGTTGAAAATAACTATGCCGAAATACCTTCGGCAGCCGCCAATGATGCCGGCGAAAAAACAAGAAAAAGAATACGTACTGTAAAAAACAGCGGCCAGCCCCGTGTTGAAGTGCCGTTGGATGATACCAATTTATTTGACCTGCAGGACGATGAGCCGCAGACTGATGAAGCCGAAGATATTATTCCGGCTGCGCCGGCGGCCGAGCAGGAGGGCGAAAATGCGCCTAATACAGATATTCCTGCGAGCGATGACCGTCCGCAAAAATTTGAGCGCCGGGTTAACCAGGCTAAACCACAGGAACCTGCTATTAATCTTGATTTTGATAATGTTATTGTAAACGAAGGCGTATTAGAGATCATGCCTGATGGTTATGGCTTTTTACGCTCGTCTGATTATAATTACTTAACATCGCCTGATGATATTTATGTATCACAGTCGCAGATAAAACTGTTTGGCCTTAAAACCGGCGATACCGTTCGCGGTAGCATACGCCCGCCAAAAGAAGGCGAAAAATATTTCCCGCTGGTACGTGTTGAAGCCATTAATGGTCGTATACCTGCCGAAGTGCGTGACCGTGTACCGTTTGACCACTTGACACCGCTTTTCCCTTCCGAAAAACTGAGCCTGTTTACCGATCCGGGTAATTACTCTACCCGTATCATGGACCTTTTTTCGCCGATAGGCAAGGGGCAGCGCGGTTTAATTGTGGCCCAGCCAAAAACTGGTAAAACCATGTTGCTGAAGGATGTGGCCAACGCCATCGCCAAAAATCATCCCGAAGTTTACCTGATCATCTTACTGATTGATGAGCGCCCTGAGGAGGTTACCGATATGGCCCGCAGCGTACGTGCCGAAGTGGTTTCATCAACCTTTGACGAGCCTGCCGACCGCCACGTAAAAATTGCCAATATTGTGCTGGAGAAAGCTAAACGTATGGTAGAGTGCGGCCATGATGTAGTGATACTGTTAGATTCAATAACCCGTTTGGCACGTGCCTATAATACCGTTGCTCCGGCATCAGGTAAAATATTATCGGGTGGTGTTGATGCCAACGCTTTACATAAACCAAAACGCTTTTTTGGTGCCGCCCGTAAGATTGAGGATGGCGGTTCATTAACCATCATCGCTACCGCTTTAACAGAAACCGGATCGAAAATGGACGAGGTTATATTTGAAGAGTTTAAAGGTACCGGTAACATGGAGCTGCAGCTTGATCGTAAACTATCGAACAAACGCGTGTTCCCTGCTATTGATATTACAGCTTCAAGCACCCGCCGCGACGATTTACTGCTTGACAGGGAAACCCTGCAACGTATATGGATACTGCGTAACCACCTGGCCGATATGAACTCGATAGAAGCGATGGAGTTTTTACAAAGCCAGGTACGGGGTACAAAAACCAACGAGGAATTCTTAATATCGATGAATTCTTAATATTTTTGTTTTATTATTTGCAGGTATATTTATCTGCAAATAATAAACAATTAATATATGTTTGATACCTTCCCACCAAAATGAAGAAGCGGGTTAAAAAACATCTCCCCAATGCAATTACCTGTGCTAACCTGTTTAGTGGCTGTGTAGGTATTGTATTTGCCGTACAGGGCGACCTGGTAACAGGGGCCTACGCGCTTTTTCTGGCCGCTATATTCGATTTTTTTGATGGATTTGCCGCACGGGTATTAAAATCATTCTCAGGTATAGGTAAGGATCTTGATTCGCTGGCGGATATAGTTAGCTTTGGCGTATTGCCGTCGGCTATATTATACCAATTGTTTCTACAGGCGCCGCAGATACCTAACGTAAGCCAGTTCTTAAATTTCAGCGCGTTTTTAATAGCCGTATTTTCCATGCTCAGGCTGGCCAAATTTAATACAGATACCCGCCAGGCCGAAATATTTATAGGCTTACCTACACCGGCAAACGCTATATTGATTGCATCGTTCCCGCTAATTATACAACAGTATAGCGGTTTAAGCAGGTATATATTAAATCCGTACGGCCTGTGTGTATTTGTTATTGTCATGTGCGCGCTGCTGGTGGCAGAAATGCCGCTCATGTCTTTAAAATTCAAGAACAAAGATCTTCATAAAAATATTTATCGCTATTTGCTGCTGTTGTTTTCGGCAATATTGATACTATTTTTTAAATTTGCCGCAGTTCCGGTGGTAATATTTATCTATATCGCCTTATCCATAATTCAATTTAAAATAGCACATGACAACATTCCAGGCTGAAATAGATGTAATGCCAAAAAAAGAAATACTTGACCCGCAAGGAAAAGCTGTAACCGGAAGTATGAAAAATTTAGGCCTGTCAGAAATACATAACATCCGCATAGGCAAACACATTACCCTGCAAATTGAAGCAGATAATGCCGAAACCGCTCACGAAAAAGTTGAATTAGCCTGTAAAAACCTATTGGCGAATTTAATTATGGAAAGCTACAGCTTTACCATAGAGCAGGTTTAATTCCATTAACCCTCAATATCGTTTTTTACCTGGATCAGCGCGTTGGTGCTGGCGGCTATCAGCATTTGCACCTGGTTGTATTTTGATATGATATCAAATTCATCAGGCGAGCCTGATTTGCTGCTTAGCTCTATTTGCTGAATAAGCGACTGGCTGTTCAGCATACCAAAAAAACCTAAAGTAGCTTTTAATTTATGCGCTGCCGAAGCGGCAGTAGGCCAGTCATGCGCCTCGATAGCGTTGCTTACATCTTGTAAAGATGGTGGTGTTTGCTCCAAAAACATGTTTATCGATTCGGCGATAAACTCATCGCTGCCATCTGCAATTTCCTGCAAAAGCGTGAGGTCAAGGTCAAGGTTTGTAAAATCGACAGACATATAATTAGTTAAGAACTCAAATTTATAATTTTTTTACAATTAAGTTATCCTTAAGTTCATTTTTAAGTTCAATACTGTTTTTTTTTATGACTGGATGAACAAAATCGGGCGCTATTTCGGCAAGGGGCTCGAGGGTAAAGCGCCGTTTATGCATTTCGGGGTGGGGCACATGCAGTCCCGGCTCATCTATAACGGCCGAATCATAATATAAAATATCGATATCAATTAACCGCGACCCCCATTTTTCGTCGCGCTTGCGGCCCATAACATGTTCAATATTTAATATTTTTTCGAGGATGGCTTTGGCAGGCATATCGGTTTGCAAACTTACCACCATGTTCAGGTAATCGGGCTCGTCGGTTTTTCCCCACGATTGTGTTTCGTAAACTGACGATATTTTTATTGCCGGCGCTATTTCATATTCAATATGCCTTATGGCCTGGTTCAGCAATAATTTTCTGTCGCCCAGGTTGCTGCCCAATAATAAAAAAACGTCATTCATTGTTGTAACAAATATTATAGATGATGCTCTTAATATATACCATATGGTTTTATTAAGTTTGCATAGATATAATATTTATAATAGTAAATGAAACAATTCTTCAAATTTGTGCTGGCAACCATCGTCGGGATAATTTTAACTACTGTGATCCTGATTTTAGTTTTTGCCGGCATATTTGCAGGTATCGTAGCCTCGGCAAGTAGCGATAAAGGGGCCGATGTTCAGGCAAACTCTATTTTACACATCAATATAAAATATCCTATTGCAGAGCGTACGGCAAATAACCCACTGGCCGGGCTTGGTTTTTTAGGCCTTGACGGCGACAAATCTGTTGGCCTGAAAGATATCCTTGCCAATATTAAAAAGGCAAAAACCGACAATAATATTAAAGGCATATTTTTGGATGAAAGCTACATGCTTTCAGGCGAAGCCACTACTGAGGAGATACGCAACGCGCTTATCGATTTTAAAAAGTCAGGGAAGTTTATCATCGCCTATTCTGAAATTTACACACAAGGATTTTATTACCTGGCATCAGTAGCCGATAAAGTTTACCTGAATCCCAAAGGTATTATTGAATTTGGCGGCTTTAGCTCACAGATCACCTTTTTAAAAGGCGCGCTGGATAAACTGGGCATTGAAGCGCAGGTAATAAAAGTAGGTACTTACAAAAGTGCGGTTGAACCGTTGGTGCTTACCAAAATGAGCGACGCTAACCGTTTGCAGGTTACCTCATACCTGGGCTCGTTATACAATTATTTTTTAACCGGCATAGCCAAAAGCCGCGGCATCAATAAAGATTCGTTGTTTAACTATGCCAATGAAATGCGTATCAAAGAACCGGAAGACGCGTTAAAATATAAACTGATTGATGGCTTAAAATATAAAGATGAAATTTTAGCAGAGCTGAAAGCTAAAACCGGCGTCAAACAAAAAGATAACCTGAAAAGTGTTGAGCTAAGCGAGTACACCAAAAGCGACGATGAGGATAAAAAAGATGTATCAAGCAATCGTATAGCAGTGGTTTATGCTTCGGGCGATATTGCTGGTGGCGATGGTGATGATAACAGCATTGGCTCAGAAACCATTTCAAAAGCAATCAGAAAAGTAAGGCTCGATGATAAGGTGAAGGCGGTGGTATTGCGTGTAAATTCGCCGGGTGGCAGTTCGCTGGCATCGGATGTGATTTGGCGCGAGGTAATGCTTACCCAAAAGGTAAAACCTATTATAGTTTCAATGGGCGATGTAGCGGCATCGGGCGGTTACTACATCTCATGCGCTGCCGATTCTATTTTTGCCGAGCCGAATACCATCACCGGGTCGATTGGCATTTTTGCCATATTGCCTAACATGCAGAAATTGTTTAATGATAAACTGGGCGTAACTTTTGACGGTGTTAAAACCGGCAAGTTTGCCGACATAGGCAATACTACCCGCCCCTTAACTCCCGAAGAACGCGCTATACTGCAAAGCCAGATCAATCATGGGTATGACGACTTTACCAAAGCAGTTGCCGCGGGCCGCCATAAAACACAGGCATATATTAACAGCATTGGCCAGGGCCGCGTATGGACAGGCGAGCAGGCCCTAAAAATTGGCTTGGTTGACCGCCTGGGTAATATTGATGACGCGGTAAAATCGGCAGCCAGAAAAGCTAAACTAAAAGATTACAGGCTGGTAGCTTATCCCGAGCAAAAAAGTGTTTTCAACAAACTGGGCCAAAGCCTGGGCGTTGAAATGAAAACCCACATGCTAAAATCAGAACTGGGCGAAAACTACGGTGTATATCAGCAGATAAAGAACGTAACCCAAATGATGCGTACCCCACTGGCACGCATGGAGTATGATGTGGTAGTGAAATAAAAATTTTAAGACCATGGTTTATGAACGATAGACCATGGTCTTGTTTTTATCTATGAACTAACCCAAACCTTTCCTATTTTTATTGCTTGATATAATTATGGAAAATAAGCCCATAGCCCGCAAGCTTCGTTTGTTATCACAGCTCATGGAACTGCATGAGGTGAATCCCTTTAAAATAAAATCAATTGCCAACGCGGCTTTTAATGTTGATAAGCTGCCATACCGGGTATCATCCAAAACTTTCGAGGAATTGGAAAAGATAAGTGGCATAGGCAAAAGCGTGGCCGCAAAAATTATTGAACTGGTACAAACCGGTACCATGCTTGAGCTGGATGAACTGCTGGAATCAACACCTTCAGGGGTTGTCGAGATCATGAGTATTAAGGGCATTGGTGCCAAAAAAGTAGCTACCATATGGCATGAAATGGGTATTGAAACCGTGGGCGAGCTTTTTTATGCCTGTAACGAGAACCGACTGATAGAAGCCAAAGGCTTTGGCTTAAAAACGCAGGAAGATATCCGCAAAGCCATTGAGTTTAAAATGGCCAGCAGCGGCAAGTTTTTATATGCGCAGGTTGAGCCCGAGGCCGATAAGATCATGAATGGCCTAAAGGATATGTTTACCAATACGCTGATGGAATTTGCCGGTGAATATCGCAGGTTGTGCGAGGTGATAGATGAACTGATTGTAATTGTAGGCAGTCGCGACCGCGAGATCGCTTTTCATACCATCCAACACTCGGATATATTGAAATCCCTTACTGTTGACAGCGATCACCTTGTTGGCGAAACCGAGAATGGCTTAAAAGTGATCATTTATGTGGTAGAAAAGCGCTACTTCCATAAAACATTGTTCCTTAAAACCGGTAATGATGAGCATGTGCAGGCCGTATTATCCCGCGAAGCGGAAGAACCCGATCAGCCGGAAAGCGAAGAACTGATCTATCAAAAAGCAGGACTTGCATTCATTAAACCGGAACTGCGCGAAGGAGATACTTTTATTGTCAAAGCTGCTAACGATCAGCTGCCGCAACTCATATCATACAATGATCTTAAAGGCACCCTGCACAACCACAGCACCTGGAGCGACGGCGTAAATACCGTTGAGGAAATGGCCATGTACTGCCGTGACAAGTTAAACCTGGAATACCTGGGTATGTGCGATCACAGCAAAAGCGCTTTTTACGCCAAAGGACTGAGTATTGAACGGGTTTTGCAGCAGCATGAAGAAATTGATCATCTTAATAAAAAGCTGGATGGCTTTCATGTTTTTAAAGGCATTGAGTCGGATATATTGAATGATGGCTCTTTAGATTACCCGGACGAGATACTGAAGAAATTTGATTTCATCGTGGCGTCGGTACATTCTAATCTGAAAATGAGCGAGGATAAAGCTACTGAACGATTAATAAAGGCGATAGAAAATCCATTTACCACCATATTGGGCCATCCAACGGGGCGTTTATTGCTAAGCCGAAACGGCTACAGCATCAATTATAAAAAAGTGATAGATGCCTGCGCGGCAAATAATGTGGTGATTGAGGTCAACGCTAATCCCTTACGGCTCGACCTGGATTGGCGCTGGCACCAGTACGCACTGGATAAAGGTGTATGGCTATCCATTAACCCGGACGCGCACCGTAACGAGGGCTTTTTAGATATGCATTACGGCGTAATTGCTGCCCGAAAAGGGGGCTTATACAAAGAAAGATGTTTGAATGCCTTATCATTGCATGAAATAACAGAATTTTTTAAATCGAAGAAGAAATAAATATTCCCAAACCGGCAAATAATGGTTATTGAAGAGCTTAAAGATCATCAAAATACAATACAAAAAGTAATTGACACGCTTGCACCTGCCATTGAACAGGCTTGCGAAATGATAAACGCCACTATACAGAGCGGTAAAAAGGTTTTGGTAGCAGGTAATGGCGGCAGCGCGGCCGACGCTCAACATATTGCCGCCGAGCTAAGCGGGCGCTTTGTGAAGGACCGCAAGGCCTTGCCGGGGATAGCTTTAACGGTTGATACCTCGGCATTAACCTCGATAGCTAATGATTATGGATATGAGCATGTGTTTTCGCGTCAGCTGGAAGCATTGGCACAACCCGGCGATTTGTTTATCGGTATATCAACCAGCGGTAACAGCGAAGGGGTGTTAAATGCATTTCGTTCGGCAAAAAGTATAGGTTGCAAAATGCTTGGCCTTTCGGGCAGGGACGGTGGGCAAATGAATGACCTTTGCGAGCTTAATATCATTATACCCTCAAACATTACCGCCCGCATACAGGAAATGCATATTTTGATAGGGCATATTCTTTGCAAATCAGTAGATGACTTGTTTTAATTAATCAGTATGAGAAGGATCAATTTAGAAAGAGCTTTAGCAGAAAAAATTGTTAACCTGGATACGCTAAAAAGTAATGTGGATTTTTGGCAGAGCGAAGGTGAAAAGGTAGTATTTACCAACGGTGTTTTCGATCTGCTGCATATTGGCCACATTACTTATCTCTCAAAAGCCGCCAATCTGGGCGAAAAATTGATTATCGGTTTAAATACCGATAGCTCTGTAACCCGCCTTAAAGGGGAGGGTCGCCCGGTTAACGATCAAAGCAACAGGGCCGCTTTATTGGCTGCACTGTTTTTTGTTGATGCCGTTATTTTATTTGAAGAAGATACACCGCTTAACCTGATATCGGCCTTATTGCCTGATATATTGGTTAAAGGAGCTGATTATACTATTGATAACATAGTAGGCGCAAAAGAAGTGATGGCAAACGGCGGCGAAGTGCTTACTATTGATATGGTTGAGGGTTATTCATCAACATCCATTATTCAAAAAATTAAGAGCCAGGCTACTTAAACAGCGTGAAATGAAGATACTGGTTATCCGTTTTAGTTCGATGGGCGATATTATTTATACAACACCTGTTGTGCGCTGCCTCAAAAAGCAATTACCCGGAGCCGAAATTCATTTCTTAACCAAACCCGCCTTTAAATACATTTACGATAACAACCCTTACGTTGATAAGCTGCTGCTACTAAAACCCGAACTGGCCGATACCATACAGGAACTCAAAGCAGAAAAGTATGATCATATTATCGATCTGCATAATAACCTGCGTACAGCGTTAATAAAACTGCGTACGGGTATCCCGGCCTCTACTTATAAAAAGTGGGCCATACGTAAGTGGTTGAGCCTTAAATTTAATTTAAAGCTGGTACCGCCTATTCATTTGGTTGACCGTTATATGAAAACGGTGCGGTTTTTAGGCGTTGAAAATGATGAACAGCCGATAGATTATTATATCAAGGTCGATCATCAGCTGGATAAATTGCTTCCGGCATCGCACCAAAATAATTATACGGCGTTTATTATCGGGGCCACGCATTTTACCAAGCGCATGCCTAACGAAAAAATAATCAGCCTGTGCCGTGAATTGAACAGGCCCGTTGTATTGTTGGGCGGGGAGGATGTAAGGGCCAATGGCGATGTAATTGCCGGGGCATTAAGCGACAAAGTTTATAATGCTTGTGGCATAACCTCGTTGGACGAATCGGTTTTCCTGGTATCAAAAGCGGTAAACATTATTGGCTTTGATACGGGGCTGACCCACATAGCTGAAGCGTTTGACAAACCTATTGTATCGGTATGGGGTGGTACCGCGCCCGAGCTTTTGGGTGTGCAGCCTTACAAAGTAAAAGAAGTAGTTGTGGCCGAAATTGATCTGCCCTGCAGGCCCTGCTCAAAATTTGGCCTGCCTGCCTGCCCGCTGGGGCATTTTAAATGCATGTATGATATTCCTGAAAAGAGTATTACCGAATTTGCAAATAAATGAGTAGTATAGCTAACTGATAATGATGATAAAGCGACCAATAATTATTACCGGGATTTTATTGCTGCTATGCGCATATACCAAAGCGCAAATAGTTTATGGTTTTAAGCTTTCGGCCGGATTTGCTTACCAGGATATTGTTAACCATGATATTATTTCAGCCGGCTCCATCCGCACCTTTAACGCCAGGGCAATTGCCCAATTACCACTTAAAAATGATTATTGGCTGGAAGGCGGGCTGGGTATAGCGGGTAAAGGGTCGGTGGTTTATAATGACGGTTTAACTACCAATAGCCATTTAACTTATGCCGAATTGCCGCTAAATCTGTTGCGTAAGTTTACCTTTACCAACCTGGGTATATTTTACTTAGGCGCGGGCGGCTATGTTGCCGCGGGTTTAGGCGGAAAGCTGGATTACGAAACCCCGGGCAGCAGCACATCAGACAAGGTTCGATTTGGCAATGAAAACGATGCCAGGCTGCTGGATGCCGGGCTGAATTTTATTACCGGGTTTGAGTTTAGAAACAAGCTTACCTTTAATTTAGGCTACTCGTACGGATTAAATAATATCGCATCCAATACCCAGCGCGATTCTGGCACATCACTTGTTAAGAATAGAGAGTTCTCCATTGGGTTAGGTTACCTGTTTAAATAAAAAACAATGAAAAAGTTATTGCTGATACGCCACGCCAAAGCCACACACGAAACAGGTTATAAAGATTTTGAGCGCCCCTTAACGCCTACAGGTTTGCATGATGCTGCAATAATGGCCGGCAGGCTGCAGGAGCATGCATTAATTCCGCAGGCGATGGTTTCGAGCCCGGCATTGCGTACAATTAGCACCGCGCACGTATTTACGCAGCACTTAGCTGTCCCCGAGGCCGAAGAAATAAAGCGTATTTATGATGCAAGTGTTAGCAGCCTGGTTGATGTGGTTAATGAATTGAATGATGCCAGCGATTTTACCGCGTTGGTAGGCCATAATCCCGGAATAAGTGGGCTGCTGCAATATTTAACTGATCAGATGGAGGAGATGGCCACCTGTGCTGTAGCGCTTATTGAGTTTAATGCAAGCTCATGGAGCAATATTGGCGCTGCAACGGGTAAGTTGTTGTATTTCGATTATCCGAAGGCTTAATATATACCAAACTGTCATTTCGACCAAAGGGAGAAATCAATATATGCATGAATTTCTCGCTATGCTCGAAATGACAAGAAGGGATTATCTGTTTTTTAACAACAACTCCGCTATCGCGATATCTTCAGGAAAAGTGATCTTGATATTTTGATGATCGCCGTTTACCAGGTTGATCTTTATGCCCGTTTCTTCAACCACGCTGGCATCATCTGTAAATTTGGTATGATAATCTTGCCGGTATGCATTTTTTAGCTGCGCCAATTGAAAGGTTTGCGGGGTTTGTATCAGGTAAATTTCTTCCCTGTTCAAATGTACAGAGGTGTCGCCTTTTAACTGCCTTACCGAATCGCGGCTTTTAACGGCGGTGATGGCATTGCCGTGTTTTGCCGCATGCTGGTAAGCATAATCAATAATAGTACTGCTGGTTAAGGGCCTTACTGCATCCTGCACGGCTATAAGGGTGTCTGCATGATCGGGTACCAGGTTTAACCCATTTTTAACGGAATGGAAGCGGGTTTCGCCGCCATTAACTAATTGATGAGGAACCATAAAATTATGCATTGCGCACAATTGCTCCCAATGTTCGTGAAAGCCTGCCGGTAGTACTAAAATAAGTTGAGGTTTTGATTCGCTGTTATAAAAAGCTAATAGGGTATGCATGAGCACAGGCAATCCATTCAATAAAAGAAACTGCTTAGGCACTGCCGATTGCATCCGGCTGCCCGAACCACCTGCTACTATGATGGCGTAATTGGTTGATGTTAGATTGCTCATGAGTAGCTAAATTATAAAAAAAATGGGACCTGAGTTTATCTCAGATCCCATATCTAATAGCTCAAATCTAAAATTAGATGATCAGCATGGCGTCACCGTAGCTGTAAAAACGGTATTTTTCTTTTATAGCTACTTCGTAAGCATGCATTACCTCATCATAACCGCCAAATGCCGATACCATCATCAATAAGGTTGATTCGGGTGTGTGGAAGTTGGTGATCATAGAATTTGCAATGCTAAAATCGTATGGCGGGAATATAAATTTGCTGGTCCAGTCGTTAACAGCTTTCAAAGTTTTGCTTGCAGATACAGCCGACTCGATAGCGCGCATGCTGGTAGTACCTACGGCGCAGATGCGTTTTTTACGCTCAATGCCGCGGTTCACAATATCGGCTTGTTTTTGCTCGATGATGATCTGCTCCGAATCCATTTTATGCTTGGTCAGGTCCTCCACCTCAACCTGGCGGAAAGTACCTAAACCTACGTGCAGCGTAACCTCGGCAAATTCAACACCTTTCAATTCCAGGCGTTTCATTAGCTCGCGGCTAAAGTGTAAGCCTGCGGTAGGGGCAGCCACGGCGCCTTCGTGCTTGGCAAATATGGTCTGGTAGCGTTCTTTATCTTCGGCGGTAGCTTTACGTTTTATATATTTTGGCAGCGGCGTTTCGCCTAATATTTCAACATTACGACGGAACTCTTCTTCGGTACCATCAAACAAAAAGCGAATGGTACGGCCACGTGAAGTGGTATTATCAACAACTTCGGCAATTAACAGATCGTCATCACCAAAATACAATTTGTTACCTACGCGAATTTTACGTGCCGGATCAACCAGTACATCCCATAAGCGAAGCTCTTTATTCAGTTCTCTCAACAAAAATACTTCAATTGTAGCGCCGGTTTTTTCTTTATTGCCGTACATGCGGGCAGGGAATACCTTAGTGTTGTTAAGGATCATCACATCCTTATCGTCAAAATAATCCAGTACGTCTTTAAAAACC
>DATJJI010000108.1:0-43603 GCA_035492275.1 Mucilaginibacter sp. | reverse complement strand
GTTATTTATTTGCAGCGATTGCCCTTGTGCCTCATTAGTTAAATGAAACTGCGCCACTTTCATATCCGGGCCAACCATTAGCATATAGATCAGATCCTGCAGGTTGCCGGTTAACGTAGTATTGTTGTTAGCGGTATCAATAGTCGAATTTTTGTTCAGCAACTCGGGCATAGCATTGCCAACCAGCAATGATTCAATAGTTTTATAATTTACCTGCCTGCTGGCGTAGGTATAAATATAGCTGAACGGCTTTTTGATATACAGCGATTGCAGCTTATTGATGATCTTGATACTATCGGGCGTTATCACAGCGCGGGCAACTTCTAAACCCAGCAACGCGCTTACCGAAACCCATATTTCTTTATCGCGGTTTATGCGGATGTTGAGGGTAACATCATTACTGCTGCCATCAACATTAAGCTTTGTATTTGCCTTGCCCGAAAATGTGGTAAATACTACCTGCCCGCCTTTTATGGCAGCCAATTTTTTATCCTTGTAGGTCATATCGGGCGGGGTTACCGCTATTTTAACCGTATTGTCAACATTGGGGGCAGTGCTTGCAACAATTTGTTTGTGGGCTTTACAGCTTACCAATGCTAAAAAGCAGCAGGCCAGTAATATTTTATTCACTGTATTTTTTTTCATTGATCTTTTTATCTAACGTGGCCGAGTGTGCCCCGTAGTCTTTTGCTTTTTTCCAGTTTTGCACCGCGCCATCGGTATCTCCTAAATAAAACAATATATCGCCATAATGTTCTGCTTGCACCGCGCTTTTTGTTTTATCGTGCAACATGGCTTTTTCCATCCACTCTTTGGCTTCTTTGTAATTTTTTTGCTTGAACAGTATCCAGGCGTAAGTATCCTCGAACGATGCACTGCCCGGCTGCAGTTCATTAGCGTGCTTAGCCATTTCGGCCGCTTTATCCAGCTTCTCGCCACGCACCGACAGGTAGTAAGCATAATTATTAAGGGTATACCGGTTATCCGGGTTATACATCAACGCTTTTTCATAAGCATCGTCCGAGTTTTTGTTGTCCTGTATTTCGTGGTAGCAGTCGCCTAATGCCGAAAAGCTTAATGAAAGCAGCTCCTTGTCCTGAAACTCGACAGCGGTGGTATTTTTAAGATAACTGGTGGCTTTTTTAAAATCCTTTTTTTGCAGCCAGGCCAGGCCTACAAAATAATTCATCCAACCCTGGTTAGGGAAAAACGACAAGGTGGTTTCGCCGTCTTTTATAACATTATCAATTTCGTTATTGCTCAACTCAATGCGCACCAGTTGTTCGCGCACATCATACACCTGCCCGTCAAGCTGCACCGACCGTTGATAGGCTGCTTTTGCATCACTAACTTTTTCATTTACCAGCAGCATATCGCCCAATAAAGCATGGGCTTTGGCATCGTTAGGGTGTGATTTTACAATAATGCGGCTCAGTTCAAGGGCGCTGTTGCGCGCGCTGGCATCATTAAATTTAGGGCGGTAATTCAATACGATCCTTATTTCCTGGTCAATACTTAAGCCGGGGATGGCAAAGGCTGCCTGCAATTCTTTAAAGCTGGCATCAATATTCTTTTTTTCGCGATAGCTATCGGCCAGCGCCAAATGCACCATAGGCTCGTTAGGGTCAATACTACGGGCCTTTTCTAATATTTTTAAAGCCTTGTCATTCTCGTTGTTCGAGGTGTAAATTTCTGACAGCAGCAAGTAATACCTTATTTGGTTAGGGTTAGTGGCTATCATCTGTTGTAACCCCTCGGCAGCTTTGTCAACCTTACCCTGTTTAAGGTAAATTTTTTGCCGGTAAATAATCAGGTCGTCGCTTGGGCCTGATAGTTTTTCTATCTTATCATAAAGCGCCAGGGCCTCGTCGTACTTTTTTTCTAAAAAGCTGGCGTTGGCTTTGTCGTAGTAATAATCAACCTTTTCGGGATTTATTCTGATCAGTTGGTCAAATACGTTTTCGAGCTTGGGCAGGTCATTGCTTTTTTCGTAAACATCGGCAAGGGCCACCCAGTACCATTCGTTGTCAGGCTTTACAGTTACCGCTTTCTCTAACAATGATTGTGCTTCGCTGTATTTATTTTGTTGCTTTTTAATATTAGCCAATTGATAAAGCGACGCATCATTTGAGGGGTCGATCTCTAACACCTGGTTAAAAAGATCGGCGGCTTCGGCGTTATTCTCTATCGTTTTTTTACCGATGGCCGCATAAAACAATTGCTGCACCTTACTACTGTCTACCCGGCCGGCAAGCGCTTTGCCCCGCTGACTTTGGGCCAATAAAGGAAGATGCAAAAAGCAGGAAGCGACAAGCAAAAGCAGTATTCCCTGCTGCTTGTTAACCTGCAATTGCTGTAAATTTTTTATTGACCTTTTCAACATCGTCCCGGTTCTATTTAATAAAAATAGCTTTTAAATTTTTCCACTCAAAATATAATGCTGCGGCAGCAAATACTATCAGTAACGCATTGCCTATGAATATATTTCGGTTAAATACATAGAATGATAAATAAACGAGGATAATAGAAATTATTATATAAGCCAGATTCTTTTTAAGGTTATATGGGATGGGGTAGTTTTTTTGCCCCCAGATATAGGATAATATCATCATAATGGTATATGCGATCAATGATGTCCAGGCCGAAGCCATGTAACTATATTTAGGAATAAACATAACGTTAAGTACAATTGTCGCAGCAGCGCCTATACAAGAAATATATAAACCGTACCGAGTTTGATCAGACAATTTATACCAAACTGATAAATTCATATATACACCAAGTGCTACATAGCCAAATAACAGTGGTGGTACCACATCAAGCCCTACCCAATAAGCTTTGTTATTCACATAGTGTTTTAATATTTCAATATTAGCAACAACGCCTAAAAACATAACGCACATGGTAATTACAAAATAATCCATGATACGGGCATAAGTATGGCCCGCATTTTTATTTTTTGCATGGCTGAAAAAAAATGGTTCAGCCCCCATCCGGAATGCCTGGTTAAACAGGCTTGCAAAAATAGATAACCTTGCACAAGCAGAATAAACACCTACATCATGCTCACTTATATTTGCCGGCAATAATTTTCCAAGTAAAATTTTATCCATGTTCTCATTTACCAGGTAGGATAGATTAGCCACCAAGATTGGTCCACTGTAAATAAGCATTTGCCTGAACATCACCTTATCAAATTTTAGCTGGAGCTTTAACAACTCAGGTAATAAAATTAATAAGGTTACGAAACTGGATATAAGGTTCGATAAAAAAGCATAAGCTACCCAACCGTGAACGTACCAATGCGAAAACCACTGCCAACCGTAAAGTTGATGGTGGATCCAATACGGAATCAGAATAATAAACAGCACGTTAAATGATACTGTGATAATTATATTGATCACTTTAATCGTTCCGTATTTTACTGGCCGGCTATCTGCACGTAATTTGGCAAACGGAATAACACACCACGCATCAAGTATTAATATACCTATGAAATACTTGATGTATAACTCAAATTCACTTTGCGGAATATCTTTACCGATTTTTATTAACCCTGCTAACGTGTGTGTAAAAGGAACGGTTAACAGCAAAAAGCAAAAGCTTACTATAAATATCACCCAAAAGCCATTATTATAAACCTGTTTCTTTTTTTCAGGAAATTTGTTTAGGTATCTAAAGAAAGTGGTCTCCATACCAAATGCCAGAAATGCCTGAAAAATAGAGGCATAAGAAAACATGGTACTGAAAATACTGTACGTTGCAGGCTGATAAGCATAAGTATATAGTGGTGTAAGTAACGAACTGAGCAAACGTTGTACTATAGTACTTAGCCCATATATAGCTGTTTGCCCGGCGAATTTTTTAGCTGTTGACAATATTTACGTGTAATTAAATGAATAGCCATGCTGCACTTGTTTCAGCATCCCGTATGCAAAGCTAAACCTGGCTGGTGGGATGCCGAAATAAATTCGGCATGACGGTGAGGATTATTTAAACAATCCCCTTTTTAATACTTCAAAATTACGATAGTTTTTTAATTCGCCCTCATTAGTTTCAACGGTGGTTACTTCGGCATCCTGCGGGCCTTCGTGGCACCAGTCTAAAAACAGGTCGAGCATGGCGGGTTCGCCTTCGGCCTCAATGATCACATCACCGCTCGGGTCATTGCGCACGGTGCCGCGTACACCCAACTGGTCGGCAACGGCTTTGGTTGACGCGCGGTAAAATACACCCTGTACTTTGCCTTTTATGATGATGTCTATGTGTTTCATTTTGTTGAAAGGTTGTAATGTTGGAATGTTATTGGCTGCAAGTATACCACAACTGCCGAAAATTTACCTATTCAACATTACAACCTTTCAACTTTCTAACCTTACAACGATTAAATCAATCTTCTAACCTTAGTATCAGGCGTAATCTTCATATCATCAAGCCCGGTTATCAGGTTCAACCCGGGGAATTTGCCAATTTCAAGGCTGCCTTTCTGATAATCAATGCCCAGGTATTTAGCGCCGTTAAGGGTAGCCCAGGTTAACAATTGCTCAATACCCAATGCAGGGAATTTTTGCTGCAGGGTAAGCATCTCGCTCAGTATACATAGCTTACCGTTTGATGCCAGGCTATCGGTGCCCAGCGTGATATTAAAACCCTGGTTTAAAAACAGGTCGACCTTTGGCACCACACCTTCAATATACAAATTGGCGTTGGGGCAAAAGCACCAATGTATGCGGCGGTCAAACCGCTTTATAAAGTAAATGTCCTTTAAATTGGTGCAGGTATTATGCACCATCAGTATATCCTGTTTGCTGGTTAGCAAAGGGATGATGGATTGAAGCGAGTTACGTGCCTGCGGCTTAAAATGCGTAATATCAATACCCAAATGCTCATACAACTCATTAAAACTACCCAGCTTGTAACGGTAAAACTTATTCTCATCATCGCACTCCTGGTTATGAATGCTGACGAGATTGCGGGTAGTAGTATCGCAGTATTTTTTTATCAGCTTAAATAACTCTTTTGATACCGAGTAAGGCGCATGTGGTGTTATTGAGCACGATTGCGGCTTAAACTGCTGTAACAGGGCAAGGCCGTTATTAAAAACCTCTTCGGCACGTTCGGGTAAAAAACTAAAGGTTTCAACAAAAGTGTGGTAGTATAATTTACTGTTGGCTTTAAGCGCAATGGTGGCGTTACTATTTGAAATATCGCCCACGGCAACAATGCCGTTCTCGTACATTTCATTATCAGCCTTAATAGCGGCAGCTTCAATTGCTTTGCTATCGGCGTTTCTGTATTGCATTACATCCTTGATAAAATTCACCAAACCACCGTTTTGTGGTATTTTATCTTTTAGGTGCGAAAGCTCAACATGGCAGTGGGTATTGATAAATCCGGGGCAGATGATCCCCTTCAATTGCTCAACTGACGATGGGTCGGCAGGCATTTGGTCGGTGACTGAAATAATTTTACCATTATCATCAACAGTAACTATTCCGTCTTTGATCGGATCGGCATAAATGGGGAAAACGTAATCGGCTCTAAAACTTTTCATTGGATATAACTTAGCACATGCTCATTCGTTTTCATACCTCACCATTAAATTAATACAATTAACTTTTAATTATTGTTTTTAATGTGATGTTTATAAAAGATAGATTTTTTTAAATTCCGTATCTTTGCAGCGTGATCGCCGAAAAAGAAAAAATCGATATCCGCAGCCTGAGCCTTGAAAGCCTGCAAAAGCAATTTGTCCAAATGGATGAAAAAAGCTTCAGGGCTAAACAGGTATATGAATGGCTTTGGAAAAAATCATGCTTTTCTTTCAACGAGATGAGCAATATTTCAAAAGAACTTCGTACCAAACTGGATGAGCGTTTTACGATTAATAACGTAAAGATCAATAACTCACAATTTAGTTCGGATAAAACTATAAAAAATTCTTTCATTTTACATGATAAGCATTTAATTGAAGGGGTTTTAATTCCGACACCGGGCAGGATGACCGCCTGCGTATCATCGCAGGTAGGCTGCAGTCTTACCTGTAAATTTTGCGCCACGGGCTATATGGAACGTAAACGCAACCTTAATCCCGACGAAATCTATGACCAGGTAGTGCTGATCGATCAGCAGGCGCGCGAAAACTATGGCATACCTTTAAGCAATATTGTTTACATGGGTATGGGCGAACCCTTACTGAACTACAAGAACGTACTTGATTCGATTGAGAAAATAACTTCGGAAGAAGGACTGAATATGGCGGCTAAGCGTATTACGGTATCAACCGCGGGCATAGCCAAAATGATAAAAAAGCTGGGCGATGATGGCGTTAAATTTAACCTGGCACTATCATTACACGCCGCGAACGATGAGAAGCGCAACACCATTATGCCTATAAATGAGCAAAATTCATTAAAGGCATTGGCCGAAGCTTTAAAATACTACTACGCCAAAACCAAGAACCCCGTAACTTACGAGTACATCATTTTTGACGGCTTTAATGATAACATTCAGGATGCCGAAGAACTGGCCCGCTTTTGCAAGCACCTGCCCTGCAAAGTCAATATTATTGAATATAACCCCATAGCTTTCGCAGCCTATATTAACGCCGGCGAGGACAAGGTAGAAGCCTTTGCCGAGCACCTGCGCAAGCATGGCGTTAACACCCACCTGCGCCGCAGCCGGGGTAAAGATATTGATGCCGCCTGCGGCCAACTGGCTATTAAAGACGGCAAGTAATTTTATTAAATTTTCCCGGCAAATTCTCCTATTGTAACATGTTGGATACGTAAGGTTTTTCTTTATATTTACCCAAGCAATTTTGCCAATATGGCATATCAACATATAAATTGTAACAACGGTATATACTTTGTGCTCTAATCCTAAAATCAAAACAAAAAACAATAAAATGAAAAAGCTATTCACAGCAATATTAGTAGTAGTGGCAGCCATGTCATTAAGCTCATGCAGTTACAACAGCATGGTGCAAATGGATGAAAATGTAAAAGCTAAATGGGGCGCGGTACAAACCCAGTATCAACGCCGCAGCGATTTAATACCTAACCTGGTAGCTACCGTAAAAGGTGCCGCCAATTTTGAAAAAAGCACCCTGACCGATGTGATCGAGGCCCGCGCCAAAGCAACATCTGTACAGGTTGACCCATCAAAACTTACGCCTGAGTCGATCAAAGCGTTCCAGGCTGCACAAGGCCAGTTAAGCACAGCGCTGGGTAAATTGATGGTAGTGACCGAAAATTATCCGCAGTTAAAATCGAACGAGAACTTTTTGGGCCTGCAGGCACAGTTAGAAGGTACAGAGAACCGCATTACCGTAGCGCGTAAAGATTTTAACGATGCCGTACAGGAATACAACACCAAGATCCGTTCGTTCCCGGCAAACCTGACTGCCAAGATGTTCAGCTTTACCGAAAAGGGTTACTTCCAGGCAGAAGCCGGTGCGGACAAATCGCCGAAAGTACAATTTTAAGTTAAAGATTAGAGGTTAAAGATTGAAGATTGGGCCTATCCAATTTTCAATCTTTATCAAACCAAATTAACTAATCTTTAATCTTCAATCTTTAACAACTAACACCCATGGCAGTATTTAACGACGAGGAGCAGCAGCGCATACACGAGGCCATACAGGATGCCGAGAAGCATACATCGGGCGAGTTGCGGGTTTGTATTGAAAAAACTTGCAGCGACAATGTACTTGACCGTGCCGCCAAATATTTTTACCAGCTGGATATGCACAAAACCAAGCTACGTAACGGCGTACTGATTTACGTAGCGGTGGTTGACCGTAAGTTTGCCATTATTGGCGATGCCGGTATAAACAAAGTGGTAAGCGCCGATTTTTGGGACAGCACCAAAGAGGATATGCTGGACCATTTTAAGAACGGCAACATTGTTGAAGGCATTACTACCGGCCTTAAAATAGCCGGCGACCAGTTAGGCAAATACTTTCCGCATGGGCTCGACAAGAACGAGCTAAGCGACGATATTGCCTTTATGGATGGCGATTAAATTCAAAATCATGTTTAAAAAGATCATATTATTTATTGGTTTACTGTTAGGTAGCTGGCAGGTATTTGCGCAGGATTTTCCGCCCAAATCAAATACCATAGTTACCGACTATACCAATACCCTTAGCCCCGACCAAAAGCAACAATTGGAAAACAAACTGGTTGCTTTTAACGATACCTCATCCACCCAAATAGCGGTAGTTATTTTAAAGTCGATAGGTGATTACGATGTGAATGAGTACGCCGCGGCATTGGGCCGTAAATGGGGTGTTGGGCAAAAAGGTAAAAACAATGGCATAATGGTACTGGTAGCTAAGGACGACCACAAGCTATCTATACAAACCGGCTATGGCGTTGAAGGCGCTTTGCCTGATATTATTACCCAGCAGATCCGCGTGAACGATATGAACCCACGCTTTAAAGCGGGCGATTTTTATGGCGGCCTCGATGCTGGTACAGATGACATTATTAAATATACCAAAGGCGAATACAAAGCCGAAAACAGGCCACAACGCAAGCACAAAGACGATGATGGCGGCGGCAGCCCCGTTGGGTTTATTATTATCATCGTTATTGTGATATTGGTTGCCGTGTTCCGTAATCGCGGTGGTGGTGGCGGTCATGTTATTGGCAGTCGAGGCGGCGCAAGCCCTTTCTGGTGGTTCCTGGCCGGTAATATGCTGGGCAACATGGGTAACCGTGGTGGCGGCGACTGGGGAGGGTTCTCGGGCGGTGGCGGCGGAGACAGCGGCGGCGGTGGTTTCGGCGGCTTTGGCGGCGGCGATTTCGGTGGCGGTGGCTCGGGCGGAAGCTGGTAGTTTGGGGATTAGAGATTGGTGGCCAGTGATTAGTTACTATCTGCCGAACTTTTGATCAAGAAATCCTTCAATCTTAAAAATCAAGGTTTAGACAACTATGAACAAAAATTTAGAATGGAAAATTTGCCATTCGGAATATATACACAAAGGCCCCTGGGCTACCATGCGGGTTGATAAATGCGAAATGCCTGATGGCCGCATTGTTGATGAATACTATGTACTGGAATACCCCAACTGGGTAAACGCGGTAGCCATTACCGAAGACAATAGAGTTTTAATGGTAACCCAATACCGCCATGCGGCAAACATCGTATCGCTCGAAATTCCGGGTGGTGTTATTGATGGCGACGAAAAGCCCGAGGATGCCATGCGTCGCGAACTGCTGGAAGAAACCGGTTACCAGTTTGATACCATGGAACCCTTATGCACCATCTACGCTAACCCGTCGACAGCAAACAATCATACCTATTGCTACTTGGCCCGTGGCGGCAAAAAAGTGCAGGAGCAATCACTGGATGAGCATGAGGAACTGGTGGTTGAAGAATATACGATTGCCGAAATAAAACAACTGTTAGCTGATAATAAAATTGCACAAGCGCTGCATTGCACCAGTTTATTCTATGCGTTGATGAAGTTGGGGGAGTTGTAGCGGGCTTCCCTAAACCATTTGTCATTTCGACCAGGGGAGAAATGACAATGATTTAGTTATAAACAAAAAGCGCCGTTATGAAATCTCACAACGGCGCCTTGTATATTAATAGATGATGTATCGTTTATGACATCTTCAGTTTTTTCTGGATGTCGGCTACGTAGCCTTTAAATTTCTTGTCAGTGTCTATCAGGTCCTCAACTGTTTGGCAGGCATAAATAACGGTAGAGTGGTCGCGGCCGCCGAAGAAGTGGCCGATAGATTTTAATGAACTTTTGGTATGTGCCTTTGCCAGGTACATGGATATTTGTCTTGCCTGTACAATTTCCCGTTTACGGGTTTGTGATTTTACCATCTCGATAGGTACCTCAAAATACTCGCAAACCAAATTCTGTATATACTCCATCGAAATTTCTTTTGATGAATTTTTTACAAAATTCTTCAGCATTTGCTTGGCCAGGTTCAGATCGATCTCCTTACGGTTAAGGGTTGATTGCGCCAACAATGATACCATGGCGCCTTCCAGCTCACGTACGTTATTATCAATGTTGTGGGCAACGTACTCGATCACATCATCGCCCAGATCAATACCATCCTGGTAAGTTTTATTTTTCAGGATAGCCATCCTGGTTTCCAGATCAGGAATCTGTAAATCGGCAGATAAGCCCCATTTAAATCTTGACAATAAGCGCTCCTCTAAACCGGCAAGGTCCTTAGGTGCTTTGTCGGATGTAATGATGAGTTGCTTGCCCGACTGGTGCAGGTGATTGAAGATATGGAAAAAGAAATCCTGTGTTTTTTCTTTACCGGCAAAATTGTGCACATCATCCATAATGAGCACATCGATGGCCTGGTAAAAGTTCACAAAATCATTAATATTATTATGTTTTAAGGCGTCAACAAACTGCTGGGTAAATTTCTCGCATGATACATATAATACCAGCTTATCAGGCAGTGTGCGTTTAATTTCATTACCAATGGCTTGTGCCAGGTGGGTTTTACCCAAACCTACGCCGCCATATATCATTAAAGGGTTAAATGAGGTGCCTCCCGGTTTTGCGGCAACAGCGTAGCCTGCAGATCGTGCTAAACGATTGCAATCACCTTCAACAAAGTTTTCAAAGGTGTACTGTCTGTTTAATTGCGGGTCAACATTCAATTTCTTTAAACCAGGTATTACAAACGGGTTCTTGATATCCTTATTTATAGAAATAGGGATAGGCATTGATTGATTTTTTGACTCCGCGCCGTTTCCGTTCGAAGGCATATTCGTTGTATATGGTTTACTTGTTGATGATTGTTCAACAACAATATTATATTCCAAACGCCCGTCGTCGCCTAATTGTTTCTTAATTGTTTTACGCAACAGGCCTACATAATGTTCTTCAAGCCATTCGTAAAAGAATAAACTGGGAACTTGTATCGTCAAAACGCTTCCTTCCATGCGCAAAGCCTTGATCGGTTCGAACCAAGTCTTAAAACTTTGGGCAGGGATGTTGTCTTTTATGATTTGAAGGCAGCTATTCCAGACGTTAGTACAAGTTTTTTCCATATAAAAATTAATAAAATGTTGGTTTTCAACCCCCCAGCGACACATTCATTGGGATTGCTACGGAACATCGAATATTCAGAAAAAAAGCGAATTAAAAAATTAAATTTTCAAATAAATTTCAAAAAAACAGTAGGAACTATGATACGTTTTACAATATAAAAGGTTATATTTTGCGGGTAACAACCGGCATTATAATCCTTTTAATTATAAACATTGCGTTTGCAGCCAGTTAGGGCATTTTCTTATGAATTACCCCAAAGTTTTTGGTCAAAAACGCAGGTAAAGAACTTGCTCCGATCTGCCATTTTCAGGAATTTTTTCATCAAAAATTTAATATTCGCCAAAAACGCCGCGCAGGGTATCGGCAATTTCGCCCAGGGTGGCGTAGGCATCAACCGCGGTTAATATATAAGGCATCAGGTTCTGTTTTCCGGTTGCGGCTTCCTTTAATTGTTGCAGCGAGGCAGCAACAGCGTCATTGTTCCGCTCTGCTTTAAGGCTTGCAAGTTTTTCGCTTTGCTGCCGCCTTATCGCGTCATCCACCCTAAACACATTGTTTAACGCTTCTTCTTCCTGCTCAAATTTATTTACGCCCACTATCACCTTTTCACCGCTTTCAATTTCGTTTTGATACTGGTAGGCCGAGGCGGCAATTTCTTGCTGCATATAATCTTGCTCAATGGCTTTTACCGAGCCGCCCATCGCGTCTATCTTATCTATATATAACTGTGCTGCTTTTTCCAGTTCGTCGGTTAAGGCTTCTATAAAGTAAGAACCAGCCAGGGGATCAACCGTATCAGTAACGCCGCTTTCAAAAGCGATGATCTGTTGCGTGCGCAGGGCAATTTTAGCAGCCGCCTCGGTGGGCAGCGCTATGGCCTCGTCATATCCGTTGGTATGTAATGATTGTGTGCCGCCAAGCACTGCAGCCAATGCCTGGTTACTTACCCGCACAATATTATTCATGGGTTGCTGGGCGGTTAAAGTTGAGCCGCCGGTTTGGGTATGAAAGCGCAACTTTTGTGCACCAGCATCAGTAGCACCCAACTCTTTGGTAATGTGGGCCCACATGCGTCGCGCGGCCCTGAACTTGGCTATCTCCTCAAAAAAATTATTGTGGCAATTAAAAAAGAACGACAGCCTTTTGGCAAAAACATTAATATCAAGCCCTTTATCAATTGCCGCTTTTAAATAGGTTTTGCCATTAGCCAGCGTAAAGGCCAGTTCCTGTACCGCTGTTGATCCCGCTTCGCGGATGTGGTAGCCTGATATAGATATGGTGTTCCACCTGGGCACTTCTTTGCTGCAATATTCAAACACATCGGTTATTAATCGCATTGACGGACCAGGCGGATAGATATAGGTGCCCCTCGCGGCATATTCTTTTAATATATCGTTTTGTATGGTGCCCGATAATTGTTGCAGATCGGCCCCCTGTTTTTTTGCTAACGCGATATACATCGCCAGTAAAATTGGCGCGGTGGCGTTAATGGTCATCGAGGTGGTGATGTTTTTCAGCTCAATGCCGTCAAACAATAGCTCCATATCCTTTAACGAATCAATAGCCACTCCTACCTTGCCTACCTCGCCTTCGGCCAGCTCGTGGTCGCTGTCATAACCAATCTGTGTGGGCAGGTCAAATGCTACCGACAGACCCATAGTGCCCTGGCTCAATAAATAATGGTAACGTTTGTTCGATTCTTCGGCGGTAGAGAAACCGGCATATTGCCGCATGGTCCAGGGTTTGCCCCGGTACATATCTTTTTGAATACCCCGGGTAAACGGGTACTCGCCGGGCAGCTCGTTCATGGAAGAGGGTGTGGTGTACACCTCTTTAATTTCAATACCCGATGTGGTTGTTTTTTTACCCGGCATATTTTAATTGAGTCTAAAATAACTCCTGCAGTTCGCGGCGTATCAGGCTCAGGCCAATATCATAAGGATTATCTTCGAGATGGCTTAGCTGGGCCAATATGGTTTTACTTAGTTCAAGGCCGGTAGCCGTTTCGGGCAGGGCTTTGATAGCGTTATTTACTATACTTAAGGTATCGTCTTTTAAACGTTTTACTACGGCCCAGGCATTGGCGCTAACATAAATTTGCTGTGTAACGTTGTGTTGGTATTCATTACGCAGTTCGGCTACTACCAGCATATGCAGCTCGGCAGCCGAATAGCCGGGGTCGTTAAGGCGCAGCAGCATATTGGCGGGGTTTATACGCTCAATAAATAATACCACACGTTCATAGGCCTGTAATCTTAATGGCAGGGTTTGGCTGCTGATGGTTTTTTTAAGCTCCACCAGCTGCATGCTTTCCGATCGGTCGAGGTAGGGCCTGATCATATAAAAGGCTACCCATACCACACCTAAACCGGCAAGGGTATATTTGGCAATATCTAATAAGTAAGGATAAAAGATCATATAGTTTGAATGTTAAGCGCAGGTCATAATATTGCGGCCGAAACAAAAATCCGCATTTTACCTTATATTTGTGTAGTTAATTAAAAATAAGATGAGTACTGCTGTTGAAACTGCACCCGCACCGGTAACTTTTACAGAAGGAGCCGTAAAAGAATTGTTCAAATTAAGAGATCAGCAAGAGATAAGCGATGATTTTGGCCTGCGCATTGGCGTTGAAGGCGGTGGCTGCTCGGGCATGAGCTATGTATTGGGTTTTGACCAGAAAAAAGATGGCGACCAGGAATTTTTAATTGAAGGCCTGCGTGTTTTTATGCATAAGGCTCATGGCTTGTATTTAATGGGAATGGAAATTAATTTCCAGGACGGATTGAACGCGCGTGGTTTTACTTTTAACAACCCTAACGCGGCAAGCACTTGCGGCTGCGGCACTTCGTTCTCGGTATAATACTAAAGATTTAGAATCAAGACATAAGAGTCAAGAATCAGGATTTACAGGAGTACAGCTCTTGTTTCTTAAATCCTGATTCCTGGCTCTTTTTATTTAGCAACCTTTATAGTTTCTTTCACGCTACCGCAATCCAGCATTTCTTTACCGTAGTACGGGTTTTCTATAGCTGTTTTATCACTGAGCCATGATTGTTTTTTCATGGGGCAGTACTGCCAATAAACAGGTGCGGTATTGGCGCCAAAGGCTTTTACAACTTCGTATACATTTTTTGATAATGATGCAAAATGCTCCCGCTGATGATCGATAGCGGTAGTTTCGCTAATGTGACGGCTGTCAAAACTTAGTTTATCGGCATATTTTTTCCAGGTGCCCTGTTGCGCCGGTGTCATGCTTTCGGCCGGAACGCCTGTTACTTTCGAGTTTAAAATTTTGGCCTTTGCTGCAGCATCGCTGCCGTTATCGGCAACCAGCGCGTTCTTTAGATTAAGGTAAGCGGTAAGGATGTCTGTCATCGATCCTTTTACCGTAGGTGTTTGAGCCTTGGCCGCTGTCAGCATTAACAGCAGCGCCAGTAATGTTAGTTTTATGTTTTTCATGGTATTTTTATTTAAGGGTGAATTTAATCATATTTTATAAATAATGCGTTTGTAACAAACGGTGGCATAAATTAGTCTTACCGCTAAGTTTTTTATATTTATACCCATGCCGGTAAAAACCACGCTGAAAGAAAACATATCCATCGCCCTGCAATCTATAGCAGGTAACCGGCTGCGCACCTCGCTTACTTCGTTAATTATAGCGATAGGCATTATGGCGCTGGTAGGTATTTTAACCGCTATTGAGGGTATTAAGCAATACACTACCGATGCTTTTTCGAGCTTGGGTGCAAACTCATTTACTATTCAGAATCGAGGCTCGGGCATTAATTTTGGACGGGGCGGGCACCGTAAAATATATCCCCCGGTTCGTTATGACCAGGCGCAACGTTTTAAAGAATCATTTAAACTGCCCGCGCTGGTGGCTATCAACCTGGATATATCAGGCACAGCGATAGTAAAATATAACAGCGAAAAAACCAATCCAAACATCACCGTTACCGGCACTAACGAGAATTATCTGCAAACCAATGGTTATAAGTTGGCCTTCGGCCGTAATTTCTCGGATGGCGAGTTACAACAGGGCGCAAACGTAGTGATCATTGGGAATGAAATAAAAACCAAGCTTTTTAAAAACGAGGATCCTATAAATAAATCAATTTTTGTGGGGAGCAATAAGTTCAGGGTCATCGGGATTTTTGCGCCCAAAGGTTCGAGTGCCGGTTTTGGAGGCGACAGGATTTGCGCCATCACCATATTGAAGGCCAAGCAAATAGCCGCCATCACTAATCCTTCGTTCGCTATTACGGTAATGGCAACAAACGGATCGGCGCTGGATGCAACTATAGGCGAGGCTACTTCGCTTTTCAGGAATATACGCGGCTTGAACGTAGGCAGTGATGATAATTTTGAAATTACCCGAAGCGATTCTATTCAGCAGCAGTTATCCGGAAATTTAGCGGGGATGACCATAGCCGGTTTTGCCATAGGTATCATTACTTTACTTGGCGCGGCTATTGGCCTCATGAATATCATGCTGGTTTCGGTTACCGAGCGCACCCGCGAAATTGGTATCCGCAAAGCCATTGGCGCCACCCCGGCAGTAATACGCAGGCAGTTTTTAATTGAGGCTATTGTAATTTGTATGATTGGCGGTATCGGTGGTATTATATTAGGTATGGCTGTGGGCAACCTGATTGCCATACAAATAAGCGGCAAATTTATTATCCCCTGGCTGTGGCTGTTAGCGGCTATTATGCTATGTACATTGATCGGCCTGGGATCGGGATTTTACCCCGCCAAAAAAGCATCAAAGCTTGACCCGGTTGAGGCGTTGAGATACGAATAGAGAGTCAAGAATCAAGAGATAAGAATTAAGACAATATAATTTCTTAACTCTTGATTCTCACCTCTTGACTCTATTTCAGCATTACATTTTTAAGCGGATAATCAATCAGCACTTTTTCAATATAGGGCATATTGAGTGCATCTTGCAGGGCGGCGGCGTGGCGCAGGTTATGCATATCGCTTCCTATAAAATCAATTAGTTGTCTGTCTACCATGTTTTCGGCGCGTTTCCTGATCTCTTTGCCGTAGGCGCCGGTAAGCGCTATGGTGTTCATTTGTATATTACAGCCCCAGTTACGCAAACCTTCTATATCTTCCATCTCCATGTACAAATATCTTTCCGGATGCGCCAGTATGGGCTTGTAACCATTCTCGATCATTTTTTGAATTACGGCATAGCCGTTAATAGGCGCGCTGATAAACGGATACTCAAAAAGTGCGAAGTTATCGCCCATGGTCATGAGTCGGCGCTCGTCGACCATCTTTTCAAAAACTTCGTCAAAATAATGTTCAGCGGCGGCTTCTATGGGGATGTTTATTCCCTGCTGCGCTAACGCTGTTTTTAACAGGGTTAGCGCGTTACCTATAGTTTCGGGAGTGTTACGGTAAAAATCGGCCATGATATGCGGAGTGGCAATGATCTTTTTGATGCCCATAGCCATCATGCGTTTTACCAGTGTTACTGATTCTTCTACGTTTTGCGCACCGTCGTCAATGCCAGGCAAAACATGCGAGTGCATATCAACTATTACCGATTCATAGTTGAAGGTTATATTTTGTTTTGTTTCCTTTTTTTTAAAGAAAGAGAACATTTACCGGTCATTATATTGGTCTGTATAATATTGCTGGTAATGGCCCGATGTTACGTCGGTTAACCATTCCTCATTTTCTAAATACCAGTCGACAGTTTTTTCCAGGCCTTCCTCAAAAGTAATGCTTGGCACCCAGCCAAGGTCATTTTTAAGTTTGGTCGAATCGATAGCGTAGCGCAGGTCATGGCCCGCCCTGTCGGTAACAAAAGTGATCAACTTGGCTGATTCGCCTTCTGCCCTGCCCAATTTTTTATCCAGTATGCTGCACAGCAATCTGATCAGGTCAATGTTTTTCCACTCATTATGGCCGCCAATATTATAGGTTGATCCGGTTTTAGCGGTATGGAATATGACGTCGATAGCGCGGGCATGATCTTCAACCCATAACCAATCGCGGATGTTTTCACCTTTACCGTATACTGGTACCGGTTTGCTTTGTTTAATATTGTTGATGGCCAATGGTATCAGTTTCTCAGGAAAATGATAGGAGCCGTAGTTATTTGAGCAATTAGAGATTACCGTATTTAAACCATAGGTGTCATAATAGGCCCGCACAAAATGGTCTGAGCTTGCTTTTGATGCCGAATATGGCGAATGCGGATCGTAAGCGGTTTCTTCGGTAAACATGCCGTCTTCGCCTAAAGTTCCGTAAACTTCATCGGTTGATACATGGTAAAAACGTTTCTCGTCATATTTACCTTTCCAGCAATCGCGCGCGGCGTTCAGTAAATTTACGGTGCCTACTACGTTGGTCATCACAAACTCTAACGGGTTCGAGATTGAGCGGTCAACATGCGACTCGGCAGCCAGGTGTATTATCGCGTCGGGCTGCTCATCAGCAAATAATTTATTGATAAACTCAAGGTCAACAATATCGCCTTTTACAAAGCGGTAGTTAGGCTCGTTCTCAATATCTTTCAGGTTGGCCAGGTTACCGGCGTAGGTTAATTTATCTAAATTGATGATGCTGTAATCAGGATAGTTTTTTACAAAGCGGCGCACCACGTGCGATCCTATAAAACCAGCCCCACCGGTAATGATTATTTTTTTTGCCATGATCTGTAAAATTATAATGGGTTTTGGGCTACATAATTTTCCCATGCCCATGCCGACTGCATCATATCAGTAAGCGAACATTCTGTTTTCCAGTTTAACTCTTTATTTGCTTTTGTAGTATCGGCATAAACCGCTTCCACATCGCCCTCACGGCGTGGCACCAATTTATAATTGATGGATATCCCGGTAGCTTCGGCAAATGCTTTCACCATATCTAAAACCGAGTAGCCTTCGCCGGTACCAATGTTATATACGGAGTATACGTTATTTTGATCGTTTTGCGCTACCAGCTTTTCAACCGCTTTAATGTGAGCACGGGCCACGTCTGATACATGTATGTAATCACGAACGCAGGTACCATCGGGCGTATTATAATCGCTGCCAAAAATATTCAGCGCCTCTCTTTTACCAAAAGCGGTTTCTGTAATATAAGGTACCAGGTGATGCGGCACACCGTGCTGCACTTCACCTATCAGCGCGCTTTTATGCGCACCTATAGGGTTAAAGTAACGCAGCGAAATAGCGTTGATGTGGCCTGCTGCTGCGGTAAATTCTAATATCTCCTCGCCCATTTGTTTGGTATTACCGTAAGGCGATGCCGCTTTTTGAATTGGCGTAGCCTCGGTAACCGGTAACTTTTCGGGATTGCCGTATACGGTGCATGATGATGAAAACACCATCGGTTTAATGCCGAACTTGCGCAGGCATTTCATCAAATTAATTTGCGAGTACAGGTTGTTCTCAAAATATTTTAAAGGCTCCTGTACCGATTCGAACACCTGTAAAACAGCGGCAAAGTGAATAACCGCGTCAATGCCGGGGTTATTTACAAAAATTTGCTCCAGCTCATCGTAGTTGCACATCTCGGTTTTGAAAAAAGCCGGGCGCTTGCCGGTTATTTTTTCTATCCGGTCTAAAACGTTGATGGATGAGTTTGAAAGATTATCAATTATTATAACATCATAGCCGGCATTGATCAGCTCAACTACCGTATGCGAACCAATGTAGCCCGTGCCGCCTGTTACTAAAATTTTCATTTAATGTTTATTATAATATGTAAAGTCTTTGTGTTGTATCTCTTTTTCGGGCAACGATTTAAAGTAATCGTAAGTGATCTTTAACCCTTCGCTTCTTGAAACTTTTGGCTCCCAGCCTAAAATACTTTTTGCTTTGGTGATATCAGGCCTGCGTTGCTTCGGATCATCAGTAGGCAATGGCTTACTGATCAGTTGCTGATTGGTACCGGTTAGTTTAATGATCTCTTCACCAAACTGGCGGATGGTAATTTCATCAGGGTTACCAATATTCATGGGCTGTACATAATCGCTGTGCAATAAGCGGTAAATACCTTCAACCAGATCATCCACATAGCAAAACGAACGTGTTTGTGAACCGTCGCCAAACATGGTTAATGGCTCGCCGCGCAGGGCCTGGCCTATAAATGCAGGCAATACACGGCCATCATTCAAGCGCATACGGGGGCCATAAGTATTAAATATACGTACTATACGGGTTTCAACACCGTGAAAAGTATGGTAAGCCATGGTAATAGCTTCCTGGAAACGCTTAGCCTCGTCATAAACACCGCGCGGACCAACCGGGTTAACATTGCCCCAATATTCTTCGGGCTGCGGGTTAATATTGGGATCGCCATATACTTCGGATGTTGAAGCGATAAGCATGCGTGCTCCTTTTGAACGCGCCAAACCTAACAGGTTATGCGTACCCAACGAGCCTACCTTTAACGTTTGTATAGGTATTTTTAAATAATCAATAGGGCTGGCCGGCGATGCAAAATGCAGTATATAATTCAGATCGCCGGGAACGTATACAAACTTGGAAACGTCATGATTATAAAACTCAAAGTTTTCCAGCTTGAACAGGTGTTCAATATTACGCAGGTCGCCGGTTATCAGGTTGTCCATACCAATAACATGGTAGTCTTCTTTAATAAACCTGTCACATAAATGCGATCCAAGGAAACCGGCAGCTCCGGTAATTAATATGCGTTTACGGGCCATATGCTATTTTTTATTTTATTTATTAGTTTTTGATATTTTTTGCAGATGCCTTATATAGCCTGTGACCAAATACACCATGGCGGCAACTGCTAAAACTATTGCGAAATTAGTATTAAGCTCATCAAGAAGCAACACACAAATCAGCAAATACAGGCACCTTAATATTGTTTTAAAAGTGAAAAAATGATCTTTTAATGTGCCTGTTGAATACATTAACGAGAAACCAAACTGCGTGTAACAAGTTTCAATGGTTCGCATCGTTTTGCGGGCTGTACGGGCTGTTTGCGATGACCTGTTGTATAACAACCAAAATAAAGTAACTGCAAAAAATAAGGCTAACACACAAAAGGGTTTATCCCACTCACCAACAACTACCCCCGGTTTAAAAGCATCTTTTATAAATTTATAGCCTAACGCAAAAGTGGTGAACTGCCCGGTTATCATCCAGTTTGATACGGTATCATAATGCTTATGTTCGGCAGTTGCATTATTGTATACATCTTTTGGAAAGTCGGCAATGATCTCCCCCATCCTTTTTTGCTCGTATGCAACCAGTTCCCCTTTTTCTGCTGCCGTTATTGTTGATACAGCGCTGGCAATTTCAAAATGCTTTGCACCATGCAGCAGCTCTTTTATATCATGCAAAATTAAATCGCAATAAAACTTTACACGGCCATAGTGAAAATCAGAAGTAACAATAGTAACCGACTGTACCTTCATTTCTAACAGCTTTTTACGCAGGCCAAATATATCCTGCGATGTAGTGGCCGAAACAATATTGGGTAGTATTCTGTCGGGTGTAACCCCTTTGTCAATCAGGTACTGTTTAAGATACGCTGAATGGCTAATGGTTGTATTGTTAAAGTGTGCCCCGAAAGTGCCTGTTGTAATAATATGTTTTGTTGTATCCTGACGCCACAATTCAATAGCTTTGTCGCACCTGTTCATGGCAATTACCGACAAGTTACCCTCATCATCATTTGTATTGCCTAAAACAACTATCATTACAATTTATTATTGCTCAACTACTTTACGCCCAATGCTGTTGTAGTAATAACCGTTGTCAATCATTTTCTGGATATCGTACAGGTTACGGCCGTCAAAGATCACTTTTGATTTTAAAAGGCTTTCCAGCTGATCAAAATCGGGAGTTCTGAATACCGACCATTCGGTTAATATCAACAGCGCATCTGCACCCAGCAATGCCTGGTACTGATCGTCGGCATAAGTTATTTTATCGCCAACAACACCTTTAATATTTGACATTGCTTCGGGGTCGAATGCTGATATAATGGCACCTTCTTTTAACAAAGCATCAATAATATATAAAGCCGGAGCCTCGCGTATATCATCAGTTTCCGGCTTAAAGGCCAGACCCCACAGAGCGAATCTTTTATTTTTAAGATCGCCGTTATAGTATTTTTTTACTTTTTCAACCAATACCTTTTTCTGGATCTCGTTAACATCCATTACCGAGTTTAATATTTTAAAATCGTAATCATGTTCTTTGGCTGATTTGGCCAGCGCCTGCACATCCTTAGGGAAGCAACTGCCACCGTAACCAATACCTGAGAACAAGAAGCGGCGGCCTATACGTTCATCGGCACCAATACCGCGCCTAACCATATCTACATCGGCACCCACCAGCTCGCAAAGGTTAGCGATCTCGTTCATAAATGATATTTTGGTAGCCAGAAAGGAGTTGGCCGCATATTTTGTAAGTTCTGATGAGCGTTGGTCCATATAAATAACCGGGTTGCCCTGGCGCACATAAGGGCTATACAATTCGCCCATTAATTTACGTGCACGCTCGTCTAAAGTACCTATAACAATGCGGTCGGGTTTCATGAAATCTTCAACAGCTACACCTTCGCGTAAAAATTCAGGGTTTGAAACCACCGCGCACTCAACTGTAGTATTTTCTTTAAGTACAGCAGTGATTTTATCGGCAGTACCAACCGGAACGGTTGATTTGGTTACGATAACCTTATATTCTTTAATAATTTTTGCAATATCTTTGGCGGCACCTAATACATAGCTCAAGTCGGCCGAACCGTCGCCACCCGGAGGGGTTGGCAGTGCCAGGAATATAATCTTAGCCTCGGCAATCGCTTCGGCCAAATTAGAGGTAAAGTGCAACCTGTTCTGGTTAATATTGCGGTGGAAAAGCAGTTCGAGACCCGGCTCATAAATGGGCAACTGGCCCTCCTGCATCATTTTTACTTTCTTTTCGTTGATGTCAACACAGATAACCTGGTTACCGGTTTCTGCTAAACAAGTTCCGGTAACTAAACCTACGTAACCGGTTCCTACTACTGCTATTTTCACAAGTGTTTTGTTTTATTTGTTATTATATTTATGCCCGACGAATATACTTATTTCGTGTTAAAATGTTGTTAATATATAACTTAGCATTACGCATTTACTATATTATTATTTTTATATTTTCCTTTTTTAATAAGAAAGCAAAGCTATGGATACAGGGCCGTCGGCATATCATTTACCCTGACTATGAGCAAAGTATCTGGTTCCATTTTGCTTCGCTTGGTGAGTTTGAACAAGGCCGCCCCGTTTTAGAGCAACTTAGAAACACACATCCTCAACGAAAAATCATTATTACGTTTTTTTCACCTTCAGGTTACGAAATCAGGAAAAATACTCCGCTGGCCGATGCCGTGTACTACTTACCGCTGGATATTCCCGCCAACGCGCGCAAATTTATCGACGCCATAAACCCCGCCATAGCTGTGTTTACAAAGTATGAATACTGGTATTACTTTTTCAGAGAAATCAATAAGCGTAATATATCATTATATATTATTTCGGGCATATTCAGGCCCAACCAGGTTTTCTTTAAATGGCATGGTAGCCTGCATCGCAAAATGCTGAATTTTGTAAGCCATTTTTTTGTACAGGATGAACAATCGAAACAGTTATTGAAATCACTGAATATCAACAACGTAACCATCAGCGGCGATACCCGTTTCGACCGGGTTTGGACCAATGCCGAACAACCAAAATCATTGCCCGAGATAGCGGCATTTAAAAACAACCAAAACGTATTTATAACCGGCAGCACCTGGCCCGCCGATGAGCAACTGATAGCTACCCTAACTCATCAATATCCCAACTGGAAATTCATCATCGCACCGCACGAGATCATTAAAGAAAACATAAACGATCTGATAAAATTATTGCCTCAAAACTCGGCCGTAAAATACTCACAACTTACAGCTCTTAACCAGCAATTCAGCCCTCAAACCTTGATCATTGATAACATCGGGACGCTATCCGCCCTTTACCAATATGGCGATGTTGCCTATATAGGCGGCGGTTTTGGCGCAGGCATACACAATACTTTAGAGGCCGCTGCATTTGGTCTGCCGGTTATTTTTGGCCCCAACTACGCCAAATTTAAAGAGGCGAAAGATTTGATAGCCAATGGCGCCGGCTTTACTGTAAATAGTGCAGATGAATTAAAAAAAATAACCGGAATTTTAATTGCTGATGAACCTTATCGCGCATCAGCAAGCAAAAAAGCAAAGGATTATGTAACGGGGAATATTGGTGCCACAGGGGTTATTGTGGAGTATATAGAAAAGGTTGATAAATTATAAACACGTATAGTGATCTATCCAAAAAACCATCCTGTTATCAGCAACATTTTCCGCTTGTACGCAGGGTGGATAACCCGATGGTATTTTCACGAACTGAACTTCAATACCATCCCAATCGACACAAATAAACCCGTGCTGTTAATCGCCAATCATTTCAGCAGTTGGGATGGCCTGGTTTTGTATGAAGTGAACCGGCAATTATTTAAAAAACGGTTTCATGTAATGCTGCTGGAGAGTACTTCGAAAAAAATACCCATGCTAAAATATGGCGGAGGTTTTTCTGTACACAAACAATCTAAAGATATGATTACCTCACTCCATTTTGCTGCCGGTCTTTTGGCCGATCCGGACAACCTGGTGTTGATGTTTCCGCAAGGTAAGCTCTATTCCAACCTGGTAAATGAGGTGCATTTTGAAAAAGGTATCCTGAAAATTATTGAAAAAGCCGGCGGTGATTTTCAGCTGGTTTTCGCGGCTACCTTTATTGAGAATTTTCAGTATAAAAAACCAATTGCAACCGTTTATTTAAAAGCGGTAAATGACAATAATTTTGCTGATATTAATGCGCTGCAACAGGCCTATCAACAACACTATAGCGCGGCCAGGTTGCAGCAAACTCAAATAACTGTTTGATGATCATTGCTATTGCCGTTACCTTCTTTTTCATCATCCTGCGCTTTGCGGTAACGTTATTCAATTTCATATCCGACCCAAAAATACGCCGCGTTAACCGCCATTATACCGATATGGTTTCTATCCTGATCCCGGCACGTAACGAGGAAGAAAATATTTTATCCCTGCTGCATTCCATCCATCAGCAAAGCTATCAAAACTATGAGGTGATTATTCTGGATGACGACTCGACCGATAATACCTATCAGCTATGTGCAAATTTTGCTGCGAAACACCCTGCTTTCAAAATTATAAAAGGCGACACGCTACCCAAAGGCTGGCTGGGCAAAAACTACGCCTGTTACCAGTTGGCGCAACAAGCACGCGGCAGTTTCTTTTTATTTATTGATGCCGATGAGCAGGTTGGCGACACCCTTATTAATAGCGCGATACACCGTATGCATACCAACAAATTGGGCTTGTTAAGCCTGTTTGCCAATCAGCAAATGCAAACCCTTGGCGAAAGACTGGTGGTGCCCATTATGCATTATATTTTACTGAACCTGTTACCGTTACGGCTTATTTACCTGGTAAAAAATTATTCGGTTGCCGCCGCCAGCGGGCAGTTTATGTTGTTCGATGCCGAAAAATATCGTAACCATCAATGGCACGAACAGGTGAGTAACAGTGTAGTTGAGGATGTAGAAATTATGCGATCGGTAAAAGCCGAGGGCTACAACGGCGAGGCCCTTTTAGCAAACGGCATGGTTACCTGCCGCATGTACAAAAATTATACGGATGCGGTAAATGGTTTCAGCAAAAATTTTTTGGCGGCCTTTAATTATAATATTTTATGGTTCCTGATATTTATTGTGCTGCTTACTGCCGGCCCTATGATCGTTGTAATGACGTTTGATTTTCACCTGATATTTTTTATGGCGAGCCTCATCATGCTTACCCGCTTCATGATATCGTTATCCGCCGGACAAAACGCGTTATATAATATTATGCTGCATCCCTTACAAATGTTTAGCCTTACATTAATAGCATTGCTGGCAGTACAAAGACACTTAACCAAAACCATGGTATGGAAAGGACGCAAAATTTAAAAAAACGTTTGCAGCTTAAACGCGCCGGGCAAACTGTATGGCTCATTGCTCTGTTTCACCTTATAGGGCTCATTGGCTTATCATTTAATGTTTCGCGATCATTGTTTCTGCAACTGGTGCCCTTCCACTTACTTTTTATGATGGTGCTTATTGCATCTAACCATGAGCGCATAAACAACAAATTCTTCTTTTTTTCGGCATTAATATTTATCACCGGTTTTACTGTTGAGTGGATAGGCGTACACACCCATTTTATTTTTGGCGATTACTGGTACGGCAAAACATTAGGGCCAAAGCTTGATGATATCCCGGTTATTATAGGCTTGAATTGGCTCATGCTCATTTATTCGGCAGGCACATTAATGCAGCAAACGCGTATTAAAACTATGTGGCTGCGTGTATTAACCGGCACGCTTATTTTGGTTTTGCTGGATGTAGTGATTGAGCCGGTTGCCGTTAAATTCGACTACTGGCATTGGGCAGATAACTTTATCCCCCTGAAAAATTATGCCTGCTGGTTTATTGTAAGTTTTGTATTGCTCTGGGTATTTGAAAAATTCCAGTTTAAAAAACAAAGCATTGCAGGGGCAGCATTACTGATCACCGAATTCGTGTTTTTTTTGGCGCTGCAATAAGTATCATGGTTCACGCAAATAATTCGTAATTTTGTACCGCAATGGGAGCATATAATTTACAGGTTACCATAGATAAAGATTCGGGCTTTTGCTTCGGGGTTATTTATGCTATTGATATGGCCGAGGATATCCTTGCCGAAGATGGCTATCTGTACTGCCTGGGTGATATTGTGCATAACGACGAGGAGGTTGACCGCCTTAAAGCCATGGGCCTGCGCATTATTGACCATGCCGAATTAAAAAACCTGCATAACGAAAAAGTGCTGATACGTGCGCACGGCGAAGCGCCCGAAACCTATCGCACCGCTTTAGAAAATAATATCACCCTGATAGATGCCTCATGCCCGGTAGTGCTTAAACTGCAAAACCGCATTAAAACATCGTTCGATAATAAAGAGAAGATACTCATATTTGGCAAGCACGGCCATGCCGAAGTAGTGGGCCTACAGGGGCAAACCAACAATGAGGCGCTGGTTTTCCAGGATATTGCCGAACTGGATAACGTGGAGCTGCCACAAAATATTACCCTATATAGCCAGACCACCAAAAGCATGGAAAAGTTTTATCACATCAAAGATGAATTGACCGCCCGTGGTTATGAGCTGAATGCCAACGACACTATTTGTCGCCAGGTATCAAACCGGGATAAGGACCTGCCCGCGTTTGTAAAGAACTTTGATAAAATTGTTTTTGTATCGGGTGTAAAATCATCAAACGGCAAAGTTTTGTTCGAGGTTTGCCGCAAGCATAACCCCGATACTTATTTCGTTTCATCGGTCAGCGAGTTGCAACCATCTATGTTCGCTCCCGGGGATAAGGTGGGTATTGCCGGTGCAACCTCATCGCCTATGTGGCTGATGCAGCAGGTGAAAGCGGAGTTGGAGAGTTATTAAGCCCGTTTTTTTCTGTCATTCTGAGCGCAGCGAAGAATCTTGTACGCCATACTACGTCGCTTTGATAAGATTCTTCGTTACGCTCAGAATGACAAGTGTCTTGTTTATTTTTAATCTAATCGTAATAAATTATCCTAAAGCGGTATACACGCCTAAAAGCCCAAACTTTATTTTATTTTTGCGCACTTAATAAATTATGGCGAAAAAGGGAATTTTATTAGTTAACCTGGGCACACCGGATAGTCCGCAAACAGCGGATGTGAGCAAATACCTGAACGAATTTTTAATGGACCCCCGGGTTATTGATGTTAACCCGGTGCTGCGCACCTTTTTGGTGAAAGGTATCATTGTTCCTTTCCGTGCGCCTAAATCAGCTAAATTATACCAGCAAATTTGGGATAGTGAAACCGGCTCGCCGCTATTACATTACAGCATTTTACAGCATAAAGCCTTACAAGAGCGTTTGGGCGACGAATACCAGGTTGAGCTGGCTATGCGCTACCAAAGCCCTTCTATCGGGTCGGCGCTGGAGCGGTTAAAGGCTAACCTGGTAAGCGATATCAAAGTTATTCCCTTGTTCCCCCAATATGCTTCGGCAAGTACCGGCTCGGTGCATGATAAGGTGATGGAGCTGGTTAGGCAATGGCAAACTATCCCTAATATCTCGTTCATTAACTCGTTCCATGATAACGACCTGATGATACAAACCTTTGCCGATAACGCAAAGAAATATCAGCCCGAAACTTACGACCATATTTTATTCAGCTTTCATGGTTTGCCGCAACGGCAAATTAAAAAATGCGACCATACCGGCAGTTACTGCCTGCAGGTTGATGGTTGCTGCGATACGTTGAACAATACCAATAAATTTTGCTACTCGGCACAATCGTACGATACGGCACGTTTGATCGCCGAAAAGATGGGCCTGCCAAAAGATAAATACACCGTTTGTTTTCAATCGCGCCTAGGTAATGACCCGTGGGTGCAGCCTTATACCAGCAAGGTAATTGAAGAATTAGCCAAAGAAGGTAAAAAACGCTTACTGGTATTTTGCCCCGCTTTTGTAGCCGACTGCCTGGAAACCGTTTACGAAGTTACCGAAGAATACGGCGGCGAGTTCCGTGCGCTGGGCGGCGAGCATGTGCAGCTGGTAGAAAGCCTGAACGATTCGCCCATGTTTATTGACGCGTTAGAGGGATTGGCGAGAGGGTAAAGGCAACTACACTTTTAACCCTGTCTGTCCTGAGCATAGCGAAGAATGACAGGAGATTTAATTATACAACCGGTTTTCGGCGGCTGGCAATAATTCTTTCGCGATGCTCTTCGCCCCAGGTCTTTAGTTCCCTCAACACATTATCAAGCGATTTACTGTAAGGCGTAAGCTCATAAGTTACAGTAACCGGTACCGTAGCGAAAACCTTGCGTTCAACAAACTCATTTAGCTCCAGTTCCCTTAGTTCTTTCGATAAAATTTTCGGAGTGATATCTTCCAGCGCCCGCTGAATTTCGTTAAAACGCATTGGCCGCTCGGTTAGGGCAATAATTAAAGGCAACTTCCATTTACCGCTTAATGCATACAGGGCGTCGCGCACGGCGGTTACGCTTGCATTACAAGCTTCTTTGGTATGAACAATTGTTTCTGTTTCCATATAATAACATCGCTATCCAAAAGGATATCGCTATCCTTTTGGATAGTAGTATGTTTATGATAGTAAAGGTAATTATTTTTGCCATCAAAATAAGGAAATATGAAAGCACAAAAAATTACGTATTGGATAACAACAGGATTAGTTTCATTAATGATGGCTTATTCGGCCTATGCTTATTTAACAAACGAGACCATGACACAAGCCTTCCACCATTTAGGTTACCCGGATTATTTCAGGGTTGAACTGGCAATCGGGAAATTAATAGGCGTTGTGTTGCTGCTGGCACCGGTTGCGTCACGCTTTAAGGAGTGGGGTTACGCAGCATTCACTATTGTATTTATCTCGGCCTTTATTGCACATAGCGCCTCGGGCGATCCGGTTGGCATCCGTATTATGCCGGTTATTTTTATGGCGATGCTGGCAGCATCATACATCACCTATCATAAAATTAATAATATAGCCTGACTGCAGCTCTCTTGCGCTCGTTTGCGACGAGTGCTTAATATGGATTTGCGATTGCATCGCATTTCAAATGCTAAACCAAGTTAAGCACTCGTCGCAGACTAGCTCAATAAAGTTAATATATGATATAACTGTCATTCTGAGCATAGCGAAGAATCTTATACGCCTTGCCTAATCGCTTTGACAAGATTCTTCGCTGTGCTCAGAATGACAAAAATACTGTCACTATCGTTTCTCTACCCTATCATAAAATCCGCCAAACGAATTCATTTTCACTGCATCTTCCCTGAAAAATTCGCCGGGGAAACCCAGATCTATTTTGCTTACTTCATCCAGCTTTTGCAGTTGCGCGTCGTTTAGTTTTACGTTGATGGTTTTTAGGTTTTCTTCCAGCTGGCTTACTTTGGTTGCCCCAACAATAGGGATAGATGAAAAGCCCTGGCTCATGGTCCACTGTAAAGCAACGTGGCTTGGTGATACCCCCAGTTCATCGGCAATAGCTACAACCGCTTTGGTAATGTTTTCGCTGCGTTCATTACGGCGGTTACTTTCAGGCTTTATCCGCCCTTGTTCGCCCCGCAGGTATTTGCCGCTCAATACTCCGCCGCCTAATGGTGCCCATGGGGTAACAGTAAGACCAAAGTGTTTAGCCATCGGTATCAGTTCGCGCTCGGGGGTGCGTTGTATCAGGCTGTATTCAACCTGCAGGGCTACAAACTGGCTCCAGCCCATTAGTTCGGCCATGGTATTGCCTTGAGCCACTACCCATGCCGGGGTATCGCTAATGGCGGCATAGTTCACTTTACCTTGACGTATCAGGTCGTCCATGGCGCGCATTACTTCATCAATGGGCGTAATATCATCCCAAATGTGCAGGTAAAGTATATCTATAAAATCGGTCTTTAAACGTTTTAAACTCTCCTCAACGCTGCGCATCATATTTTTACGGTTATTGCCCGATGCGTTGGGATTGGTTTGATTATCTTTTAATGAGTATTTGGTAGCCAGCACAAAATAATCACGGTCATGATTGCTGATGTATTCGCCGATAATTTTTTCGCTGGTGCCCAGCTTATATATATTGGCAGTATCTAAAAAATTGCCCCCCGCGTTAGCAAAAGCATCCATTATTTCAAAACTGGTTTGCCTATCGGCTCCCCAGCCGCTTTCGGTGCCAAAGCCCATGGTACCCAAACATAATTCAGAAACTTTAAGGCCCGAACGGCCCAGTAATTTGTAATTCATGGTGATTGTAGTTTAAGTTCTAAAATTACTATAAAAAATGATTGTCATTCTGAGCGTAGCGAAGAACTTTTTCTTGAGCAGGCTTGTGTCTGGACAATTGCGAGCGAAAAATCTTGTCAAATCGGACATTCTTGTCTATCGTATAAGATCCTTCACTACGTTCAGGATGACAATGCGTATTAAAACAATACAATTTCTCAATTGTAAAATATATATGAAAATCATTACACTGCATACGCCCGTTAATGCCGACCAGTTGCTGGCTCATTTAACACAAAAGCTAAACCCTTTGTTTAAAGAACAACGCCAGCAGGACATCAATTTTAGAATTGAAAAAGTAGGCGATGCCATCGAAATATCGCAGCCTGAATTATATGAAGGCGTATTGTTTAAGCTTGAAATAAAAGGCAAAGAGTTATGGATAACCCGCAACGAGCATTATGTGGATGACGTAAATTCGCTCACGGTTGAATCTATCCTGAACAGTTTGTTTGAAGATCTGACGGATGACAGGCGTGGGGTTGATTTGGTGGTGGAGGGGTAGCCTCTTCGATGGCTGTCACACTGAGCTTAGTCGAAGGGTGAGCGCAAAGGCCTGCCCGCTATGCTTCGACGGGCTCAGCATGACACCTTTATATTAGTATTACCCGTGTATCCAGCTGAATTTATACTCCAGCATGGGATTTTTCATTCTTTCGGCAATGCGTAGTAAACGGTTGGGCAGGTTCACGATATAATCCCTCGCCTTTTCGCCCGATTCGCTTAGTTCGGTAATGCTTTCAATGTGCCAGTCGGCTATGAGTTCTTTTAAAATATCAACGTAATCAATTGCGGTGTAAATGCCTAAACGTTGTGCCGCGTCGGTAAAGTGACCGAAGGTTTGGCCTATCTTCAATCCCATTTCGCGCAGGAAGTGAGCCGGCATCACAATTTTTTTGCGCATCATATCCTCAAAAGCCAGCATGGCTTCGTTCGGGTCAACCTCAAATATTTTCTCAATAAAATACTTATAAGCTTTGGCATGGCGCGCCTCGTCTGCAGCGATCACGCCGCACATTTTTGACAGCAAGGTATCGCCATCCTTTTTAGCTTGCGACGCTACCCTGCGGTGCGAAACATTGGTAGCCAGCTCCTGAAAAGAAGTGTAGATAAAGTTACGGTACGGATCATGACCGGTACCGATATCAAAACCATCAGCTATTAAATATTGGGTTGATACTTCCATGGCGCGCATATTTACACGGCCCGAAAGGTATAAGTATTTGTTCAGCAGGTCGCCGTGACGGTTCTCCTCGGCGGTCCATTGGCGGGTCCATTTCATCCAGCCGCCCTCTTCGTTTTTATTTACGCCTTCAACCATGGTCAGCCATGATTCGTAGGTAGGTAAAGCTTCTTCGGTAATGGTATCGCCTATCAGCACTGCTACCAGGTCGTATGATAGTCCCTGGGCAATTTCCTGCATCTCTTTTATTTCGTTAAAAAACGTACTTTTTGACGAATCAGGCAAAAAATCAGACGGCTGCCAAATGGTATCAATGGGCTTCAAATATTCCTGCATCTTCTCGAGCATGAATTTCTCAATATGCGCCATTACTTCCTGCCTTTTCTCTTCAAAAAATATCATATCAGCTTATTAATTCCCAAAGGTAGTGATTTTAATATTTAATAAATATATCAATTTTTGCCCGTGTAGCCAATGGCCTGTTTCATGCAATCGGGCAGGTTTTTTAATGACGGCGGGCCGTTAAAAATGGAAAAAGCACTATTATAATCCCACATGATACCCGGTATATGCAGCTTTTTTAATGTACTGTGCATGGCCTTTATATACCGGCACCGGCTGTCGGCATCGGCATATTTGTTGTACACCCCATATTCCCCGCAAATTATAGGTACATTATATTTACTGGCCCAATTTTTAACGATCATTAGTTTATCAACCAATGATTGCTCGTTGCCATCATTTTTATACTGGTAGTAATTAGTTTCGCCCCAGGTGCCTTTTGCTTTAGGATTGATATCAGGAAATTTTTCCACACTATAAGGAAAAGGAACCCCTACCGTTGTGACCTGGTTGCCCACCCAATTGGCCCCCTGGTGAGTAAATAAAAAAGGTTCATAAAAATGAAAAGTGTAAATAATATTTTCATCGGCCAGCGTTGCCATGCGGCTCAGTTCATAAATACTATTAAAGTTTGACGCGCCAATAATAAGCGTTCGCTTTTTGTCCACCTTGCGTATAGCGGTTATTACATTATAAGCCGCATCTTTCCACGCCCCCGGGTTCATGTGTGGCGGCTCATTATAAAGTTCAAAAAACAGGTTGTCGGGGCTTTCATTTAAGTATCTTTTGGCCAGCAGCGTCCACAAATTAATGATACGTGGGGTTTCGGTTAAATAGTTATTATCCGTTAATTCGCCGTAGTGATAATCTATTATCAGCTTTATTCCGTAAACACGGCATTGTTTTATAATTTCGTCAATACGTATGAGCACATCTGTTAACGGTATTTTTTTCGATTCAAAAAAAACAAATGCAACCGGCAGGCGCAGGCTCCTGAAACCAAGCGCTTTAAATAGTTTAAAATCGGCATCGGTAAGCGCTCCGTTATTCAGCACATCGTTTACCCAGGTTTGCTCAAGCCATGATACACTGATGCCATTATCTAAACTATTTGCTCTTTTAAATGCCAGTTGCCGGTCGGCCAAAAGTATTGGTTTGCTTTTTGCTATTAAACACTGCGCTATTAATAATAGTATTAAAAAGCACTTAAATATTATTTGGGCAAAAGTTTTATTTATAATTACTTTTTTCACTTATTTAACAACTAATAAGTTTATCAATATTAACACGGGTATATGATCTTTTATAATTTAAAAAGCCAGTAATGTTTGTTCAAATTACAAAAGAGGAATTTTCAAGAGAAGTTTTAAAAAAGGCCTGGTATCAGACCAATAACATTATCTGGACTATTCTTTTCTTATACCCGCTGGTTACTATTATTGATATTATTTGCAATCCGGCCATCTGGGTTCAGTTTTTAATTGTACGCATTATAACTGATATTATTATATACGGTTTATACACCTTTTTTAAAGGTCGCGATTATAATTACAGGGTATTATTACACCTTGCGTTCTTTATACTTTCATGCACATCGGCACTGTTATGTAACCTGGTTAATATACAGCAATTAAACGTTTATTTTTTGGTTTATGCTGCCATTTTCCTGTTTTTTAACGTCCAGGTTTTTTGGGAACCCGCAAACTCTGTAGTGCAGTTTTTGCTCGCCTTGCTGATGATCGCTTTATTTTTTAATGAGATCAATAGTTACAGCATAGATTTGTTTGTTAATGGCGGCGGACAGTTTTTTTTCATTATCGCTTTGGGTTCATGCCTTATCCCCAGCGCACGGTATAAGGTAATGGCACGCGAGGTAAGGTCGCAGCTGCTGATCGAAAAATCGAACGAGCAGCTAAAAACACAGAACCATGATATCATTGAAAAAAACAGCATCATTGATATGCAATACGAGCGCCTGTTAAAGCTTGATGAGCAAAAAAACAGCTTTATCAATATTGCAGGTCATGACCTTAAAAACCTGATCGGCTCCATCATCATGAGCAATAACATGATCAAGGAGGAGGATTACCGTTTAAGCAATGACCAAAAGGAATTTGCCGATTACATTACCGAGTCGGCCGAGAAAATGCAATATATGCTGAACCGGTTAATGGATGTGCAGGAAATTGAATCGCCGGAAATGAAATTCAACATGGAGCTATTTGATATCAATGTTGAAGTGCGACACGTATTCAGGGGATTAATGGAAACTGCCCAAATGAAGAACATTCATTTGGTAGATAATATTTTAAAACTACCTTTAAGCGTAAAGCTGGATAAGGTTTTTGCCGGACAAATATTTCAAAACCTGCTGTCGAATGCTATCAAGTTTTCGCAAACAAATAATAACCTGCGGGTGGTAACCAGCCTGCAGCGCCAAAAATTTGTGTTCGAGATCATTGACGAAGGTATAGCTATAGGCCAGGAAGAACTGGATATGATGTTTAACAAACTAAAAACATTAAATGATGCATCAACAAGCAAAGAGAGCCGCCTGGGTTTAGGCCTTTCTATTGCTAAATTAATAACGCAGGAATTAGGCGGCGAGTTAACGTATAAGAGCGATGACAGCGGCAATTATTTCCGTGTAGAATTTAATGTGATCAACTAATATTAAAAACAACCAATGAATAAGTTTTTACGACTGCTGGCGCTATTTTGTATTTTAAGTACAGCAACATTCGCGCAAAAAATAATTTCATTTCATGCCATGGGGCATGATGATGACGCTATTCAGGGAATGAGCGGCAGCAGCGCTTACTATTTTAAAATTGACCCCAGCGTTGAAATGCGGGGCAGTAAACTGGTTATGTTTTTTCAGGCATCGCAGGCATTAATAAAAAACCTGTCGTTCATTACCGTTATTGTTAATGATAAACCTGCGTACAGCAGCCGATTAACACAGGACTCTATACAGCAGGTTACCCTCAATTTAAGCCGCGCAGATATCTCGTCGGATAAGTTTTTGAAGATACAGGTTAAAACCCTGTGTACCGTAAACGAGGAACGATGTAAGGACCTGGATAACCCGGCCATGTGGATCAAGGTAAAAAATTATTCCTACCTGTCATTAATAAAAACCAATACCAATTTTATTAATAACGTAAACGTGGGCAATTGCTTCGAAACTATGCACGCCATAGTTTATCCGGCAAACCCAACATTACATGACCTTAAGGCGGTAGCCTGGGCATATTCAAGGTTAAAAAAAGCTGATGTAAAAAACATAGCCGTTTACCAGGAGGGCCGCATGCCCGATACGGTAAAAAACTATATACAGGTGGGTAACATCAGCAGCCTGCCGGCCAGTAAACGCGGCCTGCTTAAAATTACACCAAAAACCGGCGAAGGTTTATTTTATTTAAACAAAGGAATGGTTAGCGTTACCGATACCATAACCCGTTTAATAAATATTAAAGGCAAGCTTAATGTTATTAAATCATTATCGCAAAATACAGTACCGTCTGATATATTGTTTGTTACCGGGGCTGATGATGCGGGCTACGAAAAATCGATCACTACCCTGGGTAATGCAAATATCCTCAATTCAACCTTTGGCGATTACCTGGTAATAGCCCAGGCCGAGAATTCTTTCTTTAAAACGATTGAAGAGAACCGGTCGAAACTATCGTTCAGGCAAATTGGAGGCACCACTAACTTTATGTCGGGCATAGGTAATTTAAAAAGTGTTTATAATTTTAAAAACAGTGATTTTAGCTTTACGCCAAAAGAAGTTGAGATCAGGATAACAGGTAACTACAGCAGCCTTGCCCCCGGCGACCGTGGGTTTTTGAATATTTATTTGAACAGGATGCTGATCCAGTCTGAAAGGTTGGATGCATCGGGCAAGTTAAATACTTCGGTAACCATTAACCGTTACCAGCATCACAAATACAACACGCTCGAAACCGAGTTCAGGTTTTACCCTAACGGGGGTAATTGTAATGCCAATTTTAACGGCTTCTTTGCCGAGGTTGACGTAGATAAGTCGTACCTCGAATCAAAAAATCCGTTCATCACCAGCGACCTGAGCTTTTACCAGTATCCGGAGGCATTTAACGCCGGATCGACCCATATTGTGGTAAGCAGAAAATATGCGCCTTATGCCGCAGCCGCCATGGGCGAAATTATTTATGAACTGAACAATAATATTAATGCCAACAACTTCCCTGTATTTGACTACTCTGACCAGGTAAACAAAGCCGATCTGAAAAGAAATAACATAATAGCTTTATTAGCGCACGATGATGAGCTGATGGATGATTTTCCGGACGCGCCCATTAAGTTTAACCACGAGTTTAGGCTATATAACAACGAAAACAACAAGGTGATGTATCAACTGTCTGATTCGGTATCGAACGGGCTGGCGCAGATATTTTACGGACGAAGCAGTAATGCGATACTAGTAATAACGGCAACAGGCAAAAACCTGGCTAATGCATTCACGGCTGCTTCGCAATCTATCACCGAGCAGCTTTCAACCCTGTCAAGCAATGTGGCCGTGGCCGATGCAAATAACAACAAGTATTTGTTTAACATCAGCAAATCAAGCGAAAACGTGGAGTATGTTGATAATAAGACTGCGCTTACCCGTTTCTGGGAAAGCTACAACCTGTATATTTTATTGGGTATGCTGGTATTAATATTACTGTCGTTCCTGTATATACGTGCCAAGGTTCAAAAATCACAGGATATTTTTACCGAGTAAATTGCGCTAACTGAAGGCTGTTTACAGGTGCCTGCGGTTAACAATTTTATTTAAAATATATGAAAATATCGATCCCTGAAATTTTGTTGAATGATGGCTTTATAACACGGGCCGAGCAGGATAGGATTGATGATTTTTCAAAACAATCAAAGTTATCCTACATAAAAGTAGCGCTTACTTTTGGTTACATCTCCCGCAAAAATTACGAACGCTCATTAATTAACGCCGGCTATAATTATGCACCGGTGCGGGATGAAGCCTACGATCAGAGAGTATTAGATAAGATAGACCTGAAGTTTGCCGACAAGCACCTGGCCCTGCCGCTGCGTATTGAAAACAATAAGGTAATAACCCTGATGGCCGACCCCAGTGATAAGCTGTTTGCCGATTTTATCCGTTTCACTTACGACCTGGAACCCGAAATAATTGTGGCATCCGATCTGGAAATTACACGATTGAGCCATATTTTATTAGGGCAAAAGTTTGTAAGATCGGCGGTTTTTGATCTGTTTAACCGTGACCCGGAAAGCTCAGCGCTGACCACTTTCACTACCGGGCAGCTCATTTTCACGTTTTCGGTACTGGCGCTGGTGGTAGTTGGATTAGTGAAAAGCTTTATCAATACATCAATAGCTATCAACATTGTATTAAGTTCATTTTTCCTGATATCCATTATGTTCAAATTAGTTTTGGCGTTAATGGGCTCGCGGTTTGAGTTGCACCAGGCAGTTGGCCGGCAGGAAGTACGTGACGTTATTGAAGACGAATTGCCCGTTTATACCATACTATTACCGGTTTACAAAGAAGCTAAACTGATAAAAAAGTTGATATGGAACTTACAGAGCATTGATTACCCGCGCGAAAAACTGGATATTAAATTAATCATTGAACAGGATGATGACGATACTTTAAAGGCGGTTTATGACCTTGATTTTCCGGCTGTTTTTGAGGTTATTGTTGTACCGTTTCATATGCCCAAAACAAAACCCAAAGCATGCAACTACGCGCTGCATTTTTCAAGGGGCAAGTATTTAACGGTGTATGACGCGGAGGATATTCCGGATACCGATCAGCTTAAAAAAGTAGTTACGCTGTTTAACAAACTGCCTCAAAATTATATCTGCGTGCAAAGCGCGTTGAATTATTTTAACCGCAGCGAGAATTTTTTGACCCGCATGTTCACGCTCGAATACTCGTACTGGTTTGATTATATGCTGCCCGGGCTTGATAACTTTGATATCCCTATCCCCTTAGGCGGAACCAGCAATCACTTTAAATTTGAACACCTGATAGAATTGGGCGGCTGGGACCCGTTCAACGTGACCGAAGATGCCGACCTGGGCGTGCGGGCCTATGCCAAGGGCTATAAGGTAGCCATCATTAACTCTACAACTTACGAAGAAGCAAACAACGAAATGTTTAACTGGGTGCGCCAGCGCTCGCGTTGGATAAAGGGATATATGCAAACCCACCTGGTACATATGCGTAACCCCGTGGCGTTATGGAAACAGATTGGATGGCGCGGCTTTTTAGGCTTTAATTTTTTTATTGGGGCAACACCAATAACGTTTTTAGTATACCCGCTTTTGCTAAGCATTTTTTTAGCGTATGTGATACTTGATATGACCGCCATCCGCTCAATTTTTCCGGATTGGGTATTATTCATTTCGATCATCAATTTATTGATCGGGAATATATTAATGATCTATGTAAATATGATGGCGGTGTTTAAGCGCCGGTATTATGAGCTTATATTATTTGCCATAGCTAATCCCATTTACTGGCTGCTGCATTCGTGGGCGGCATATAAGGGTTTATACCAATTAATAATTAAACCCTTTTATTGGGAAAAAACCAATCATGGCTTAAGTAAAATTACCAACCAAACCAATATTGTTAAATGAGCGAAAAGTATACACTAAGCCGTAACCAATACTTGGGTATAATGGCCGCTTTATTAGCAGTTTATTACCTGTTTTGTGGTATTTACTTAAATGGCTTGGGTTACTTTAACCAGGAAACACTTTTTTATGCCGAAAAGATCAAGATCATACTTGCAGGGCAAGGTTATAAGTTAAAGGTAATTGGCCTTACATCGCCGGCATTACCGTTTTTTTCAACTTTTTTATTTGCCGCTATCAATCCGCTGCTGGCGCCAATAATCGCATCATGTGTAGGTACGGCTGTGCTTTTTTACCTGATGGGCACAACACTTATAAAAAAAACCGCCAATCAATACTATTTGCTGCTGCTTGTTATTCTGTTTCTGTTCCATCCCGGTATATTATACGCGGCCTGTTCGGGTAAATCTATTTACATGGTGCTTATTTTCTTTTATATGTTCTTTTTAAACATATTCAAGTTTTATACATCAAATACAACCTTTCATATATCTATAGCCAGCATTTGCCTGGTATTGCTGCTGTTTTGCGATTATAAATTTATATGGCTCACCTTGTTTTTCATACCGCTTATATTCTTCATCGCGCTGCAAACATTGAACCTGGCCGAAAAGGAATCTATTTTCCGGATGACACAAAGTTTTAACAACCCCTCGCTGCGCCGCAAACTGGTAAGTAAAACGTTTGCTTTGTATGCCATTCTGTTTCTTTTGCCAATTGCATCCATCGTTTGCTACAAAATGCTCAACCTGAGTAATGCTAACGATGCCGATTATTTTATGGAAAGCCCATATGCCACCTGGACAGTGATGGCCGAAAGGCTGACTTATCAAAAAATAGCCTGGAGCGCCGATTTCAAATCGCAGGAAATATCATTACTCATCACCGCGAAAGTGATCATGTTTTGCCCCTTGATATTATTTGCATTTTATAAATTCAGGCGCAGCAATTACCAACTTTTAACACTGGCAACCCCTTTTGCCTTTGTTGAGTTTTTGCATGTTAAGTATGATAAGGTTTTCCTGGGATACCAGTATTACCTGATATTCCTGATACTGACCATTTTGTGCCTGGTTATAAAAGCAAAACCCTTTAAAAGCAACACAGTAACATTTAAAGGACTCTTATTTTTGATGCTGCTTGCACAAATTTTTACCGGGTACCTGTTCCTTAAAAAATCATTTATTGATGATGAACGCAATTTCTTAACTGTGCTGATTAAACGTGTACCTGCAAGCAAGCAGGACGAAAGCCAGGATATGGCAAACTATATCAACAGCTTATCGCCCAAATCAAAAATATTGTTAGATGATGCGGTGGCCTACCAAATTGTGGCGTTTACACATAATATTAAAAGCCTCACGCTTCCTTATCAGGAAGACTACCTTACCGCTATTGAAGCACCGGGCAAAGCCGATAATTACATATTGATAGCCACAGAGAAGAATGTACTTAGCCCATATACGCTTTTAAACGAAGAATACGGCCCCATTATTTACCAGAGCGGCAACATGCAAAAAGTTTATCAAACCGAAAACTGGACGCTTTATAAAATTTTATAAGCAATTTCTTACCGCCAATTGCAGCGGTTAATTCATCGATCAAAACATTTAGGTGCATTTAATAGTATTGTGTTATACATTTATATTATGGCACAAAAAAGGCATCCACAGCAAAAACAAGAGCTAAGCTATATTGGCAAGGTATGGCAAACCGTTGGCATTGTGGCCCTGCTGGTAGTTGCCATACTCATTATAAGGGTAGCTTTTGATATTTTGCTGATGGTGCTGGCAGGCGCGCTTATTGCCGTTTATTTTCATGGCCTGGGCGATGCCATACAGCGCCGTACAAAATTAAAGCGCAGGCCCGCCATGCTCATCTCCATTATTGGCTCGGTGATATTGTTAAGCGCGTTGCTTTGGTTCATGGGCACAAAAATACAAGTGCAGGTTGCTGAGCTAAGCAATACTTTACCTACCACTTTAAATAATGCAAAAGCAAAACTCGCCCAAACCTCATTGGGCCAAAGCGCGCTTCAAAGTTTTTCGGGCGCCAACTCGCAAAAGCTGATGACCACCGTACAAAGTTTTTTCAGTACTACTTTTGGCGTTTTGGGCGATATGTATATTATTTTATTCCTGGGGATATTTTTTACTGCCAACCCATCACTTTATAAAGACGGGATATTGGTTTTGGTGTCTGCCGATAAAAAAGATATAGGTATACATATCATGAACCGCATCAGCCTTTCGCTTAAAGGCTGGTTAAAAGGCATGTTATTTTCTATGTTGCTCATCACCATCTTAATCGGCGTCGCGCTATCCATTATAGGCGTACCGGTAGCGCTGATATTAGCTCTAATTACCGGCCTGCTTGAACTGGTGCCCAATATAGGCTCGCTGATAGCCATGATACCCGGTGTGTTACTGGCATTGACCATGAGCACCAATACAGCTATATTGGTGGCGGTCATCTACATCGCGTCGCAAACTATTGTAGCCAACATAGTAACGCCGCTTATACAAAAAAAAATGATTAATCTGCCACCCGCGCTAACCTTGATCAGTCAGCTGATAATGGGTGTAGTATCCGGCGCATTGGGTATTATCCTGGCCGTACCGCTGTTGGCCATACTAATTATTTTGGTGGATGAGCTATATGTTAAAAAGATAGCCCATAACAATGACGACGAAATAGATGGGAATGTGTTAGAATAAGCGGTACCTACTTATCCAGCTTATAATTATAAATATGATTGTTATGGTACGATACGTATTTAGGCGATATTTCGTGTTTAACAACTAACAGGTCCTTCAGTTCCAACTTAATTACACCGAGGTCAAGCTTTACATGGCAATTGGGGCAAACACATATCATGTTCTCAATAATATCGGGGCCGTTATGGGGGCGGCCCAATGGTTTTATATGATGGATTTCGCTGTATAACACTTTATCTCTTATCTCCAGTTTAGTATTACACAGCTGGCAGGTATTAGTATATTTTGATTTTATGCGTTCAATAAACCGGCGTTTTCTAACCAGTACTTCTGCTTCGCGCAGTTTACGGGTGGCTTGCTCGCCTATCAATTCATCACTGGTAATATTCTCAATAAGCAGTATGCGTTTTTGCTCTTCGGTAAACTCTATATATTCTTTTATTTTGCTGATGCCGTTTTTAACCGTTAAAACCTGGGTAATTCTAAATTCAGGATGATTTTCATACTCCTCGCGGCTGTTAATTCGTAAATAACCGTTGGCGTCAAATAAAATACCGGGGAATCTTTCTAAATGGTGATACTGCAAGCCATCCTCACGATACAGGGCATGTTCGGCCTTGAAATCAAGTATATCATTTATCCACTTACCTGTTATATGTTTCTTCATAGCTAAAATTTTATCAGATCAACGGGCGCTCATTTTTTGGCGATTGATACGCAGGCCGTCAACATGATATTGGTTTTTATACGCTATAGCACAGGTATTAGTTATTATAAATTGATAATAAATAGCTGCTATTGGCTAAACAAATTGGAATTAAAACCCGTACAACGCTATAAACAAGACAACTGATCCTTATGATAAGAAAAATAACACTCATTTTTATAGTGGCATTTTCAGTATTTGGAGCCCTGATATTAACAGGCTGCACAAAACAAGCCCTGCAACAACCCACCTCGCAACAGCTTGTTGGCAAATGGATCATGAAAACGGCAATTGGCAACTACACCGTACAGGGTACAAACCGTAAAGACACGACAAGTTTTACCTCGTCAGACTATTTTAATTTTAAAGCCGATGGCACTTTAGCCATAATGGAAAGCCAGCAGCCGCATAACGGCAACTGGCAGGTAGTGAACAATAAGCTGTACATCAGCAATACAGATTATATAGATTACCCGCAAGGCTTTGATCTTACTACGTTAACACCTACCAGCCTGCAGCTGCACTATGTAGAAAGTGACGCGCTTTCCTCACTCGAACAAACCCTTAATTTAAGTAAGTAACCCGTTAAGGGCTAATCCTTTCGGTAATTACAATAATGAGGATTTGTGCAAAAGTTGCAATTAATGGTTTTGTTTTAATTGTAAATTGCTCTATGTTTGAAAACGGCTTTTGCTGCATAATTAACGCTGATAATGAAACCAGACCTATCAAACATCAATCCTGAAAGGCTGCCTCCGCAGCAATATATCGCTAATTTTTGCAGTGCATATACGGTAATTGATGTAAAAAATGAGCTTTTACAATGGCTTTTGTATACCATAAAAGCCGGGGGCGAGGCTGGCGCGCATGTACAAAGCCAGGAGTTCAGCGCTTTTTATGATGATTTGAATAAACTGGTAACGGCCATGTACCGGGTGCATGACCGCAAGGGCAGTGATCCTACTTTACCATATATATAGATCACCTTCTCTTCGCATTCGTTAATTCTTTCTGCTAAACGTGTAATTATTCCTGTCATGTCAACAACCCCAGCCCATTGGATAAAGCACCTGCATCTGCAACCACATCCCGAAGGAGGCTATTATAAAGAAGTTTTCAGATCTGTAAATAATGTGACGCGCGTAAGATCGGCAGTAATAAAGCAAGCATGTACATCTATTTACTATTTGTTGGAAGGCAATGATTTTTCAGGCTTTCACCGCCTGGCATCTGATGAGTTATGGTATTTTCATAAAGGCGCGCCGTTGCATATCCATGTTATAGACAACCAGGGCATACATACAATAATTGAATTAAGTGATAGCACTATAGGCAATCTGCAAGCCGTAATACCGGCCAACACCTGGTTTGCCGCCGAGGTTCCCTCAGGTAAAGAATTCGCGCTGGTTAGCTGTGCCGTAGCACCCGGATTTGATTTTGTCGAATTCGAGATGGCCAACAAACAGGAACTAATTGCTCAATACCCCCAACACAAATTATTACTGAATAAACTGTGCAGATAAAAATTGGCAATTAATTTATACAACGCACTATAATCAATCGCTTAATATCTATTCACAACTGCCACCCTGACCTAAAAGTTGTTTCAGGGTTAAATCGTAACAGCTTTACTATTAATAGATTATGCGGATTTTCTGTTTCATCTGTATCAGGTGTGTCACCATTTTGTGAAACAGTTTGGTTATTGGTCATTAGTTATTGGGTTATTAAGTTACTGGGTTATTGAATCAAGCCGCCCTAGTAACTTAATAACCAATAACTCAATAACCAAAAGCCCAAAACGCAAAAAAGCCCTAACATCTTTGGATGAAGGGCTTGATTGATAAGATTGGGCACCGACCTACTCTCCCACGTTTTACCGCAGTACCATCGGCTCTGGCGGGCTTGACTTCTCTGTTCGGAATGGGAAGAGGTAGACACCGCCGATATAGGCACCTGAATTTCTTTTGTTGATTGGTTGAT